>VMGG01000031.1 GCA_007376425.1 Parcubacteria group bacterium Gr01-1014_2
TATCTTAACTCGGAAAGTTATTTTGAAAAACAGGCCCGCTTGAGGCTGAATCTGAAAAAGGAAGGCGAAGATGTTATTTTCGTTTATCGCAATGATGATTCAGTCAAGGCCTCCTCAAGCCTCGGAGAAACCGAAAATCCGGTGTTGTCAAAATTGAAAAAATTGTTTAAGTTTTTAATGTTTGATAATTGAATCGCGGGTATAGTACAGTGGCAGTACAATAGCTTCCCAAGCTATGGACGAGGGTTCGATTCCCTTTACCCGCTTTTAAAAAATTAAGCCGATGTAGCTCAATAGCAGAGCAACGCATTTGTAATGCGTAGGTTGTCGGTGCAAGTCCGACCATCGGCTCCAGTTGACGTAAAATTACTCCCTTGTTATTATGGAGACTTGTTCCTTTTCCGTTAACCCGTATCTGCAGATTGGAGGGTTCTATGTTTGATCCGGAGGCAGAAATACCTGTTGATCCAAGAGAGGAAGAGGCTGTAAAGAAGTTTCTTTTTAGCCCCGTCGCTCCCGAGGAAAGACAGGTGCCTTCGACATCTCCAGGATGGAGAAGTCGTTCGGTTGACCCAGTCGACAGAAGGCCTTGGGGTCTGGGCGCGGTTCATTTGCCCCATAACCCAAAGCCAAGACTGGTGAAGCACAACTTCGCCAGGCGGTAGTCCCACCTTCGTCCGTCTCCCAGTGGACAAAAACCCAACGAGGCCTCGTCACCCAGCACGCGGCCTCTTTTTATTATTTTGTCTATGAGCGGAGCGAATAGCTACAAAATAATAACCCCGCTCTAACTTTGCTTTGATAAACAGAAAACTTTAACTAAAATTCGAACCATGTAAAACACTCGCGCAGGCGGCCCGGATAGGGAATTTCGCCGTAGGCGAAAATGAATTTTATCCGCCCGGCGCCTAGAATTTAACGGCAAAGTTAGGGCTGGGGTAGATACATTTCCTAAGTTTTGATATAATTTCCATTATGCCGACCTATCAAGAAAGACTGGATATTCTGAAGGAAAAGTTCCGAGGAATTCGAGAGCGTCTTTGACATACCCGAAAGCGAGAAAAAGATAGCTGAAATAGAAAAGGAAATAAGTGAGCCAGATTTTTGGAAAGACAAAATGAATGCTTCCAAAAAAGTCCAGGAGCTCGCTTCTTTAAAGGAAAAGACAAAAGATCTGACAGATGCGCAGGGAAAACTCGAGATAGTGGAAGAATTAGGAGAAAGCCCTGAAACAGATAAAGAGCTTGGGAAACTGGCAAAGAAGATTAAAAATTTGGAAATTTTTGTCCGTTTCGCCGGCCATTACGATAAAGGCGACGCCGTGATAAACATTCATTCGGGCGCGGGCGGAGTAGATGCCCAGGATTGGGCCAGGACGCTTTTGAAAATGTATCAGAAATTTTCAGACCGTCGGGGCTGGACTTCGAAAGTTTTAGATGAGTCTCGGGGCGAGCAAGACGGAATCAAAAGCGCGTCGCTTGAAATTTCGGGGCATTACGTTTTTGGCTATTTGAAAAAAGAAAGCGGAGTCCACCGTTTGGTCCGGATCTCGCCTTTTTCAACCAAAGGCCTTCGCCACACTTCGTTTGCCTTGGTTGAAGTTTTGCCGGGAATAGAGGGTTTGGGAGAAATAAAAATTGACGAGAAAGATTTGAGGATTGAAACTTTTAAATCATCAGGGCCGGGCGGCCAGCATATGCAAAAAACCGAAAGCGCCGTGAGAATTACCCATGTGCCGACCAAGATAACGGCTTCGGTCCAGTCAGAGCGTTCCCAATTACAGAACCGCCAAAAAGCCATGAGAATCTTAGAATCAAAGCTTATTCAAAAAATGGAGGAATTAAAAATAAAAGAGCTTTCGGCCTTAAAACCAGAGCTGGCAACTGGCATCGAATGGGGGAACCAGATTCGGTCTTATGTAATGAATCCTTATAAAATGGTAAAAGACCATAGGACCAATATTGAAACAATAGACATTGAGAGCGTTTTTGAGGGAAATTTGGATATATTTATTGACTAAAGACTAATGACTAAAGACCAAAGCTTTAGTCCCTAGCCCTTAGACTTTAGACAAATTGATTACTTTCGAAAAAGTCATAAAAGAATATAACGGCGGCCAAAAATCATATCGGGCTTTAGATGGCATTAATTTCGAAATTAAAGACGGCGAGTTTGTTTCCATTATCGGGCCTTCCGGTGCAGGCAAATCAACTTTGCTTAAAATGCTTATCCGGGAAGAAACGCCGACTAAAGGCCAAGTTACGGTTGATGACATAAATGTTCCAGCACTTAGTGACAGCGAAGTCCCGTATTTAAGGCGCAAAATCGGGACTATTTTCCAGGACTTCAAGCTCCTTTCCAATAAGACTGCTTTTGAGAATGTCGCTTTTGCTATGGAAGTAATTGGCGCAAGCCAAAAAGAGATAGAGTATGATGTCCCCAAAGTTTTAAGAATCGTGGGCATGGAAGAAAGGGGCGGAAATTTTCCTCATCAGCTTAGTGGCGGCGAAAAGCAAAGAATTGCCATTGCCCGGGCCTTGGTTCATCGGCCCAAAATTTTGCTGGCTGATGAGCCGACCGGCAACTTGGATTTATTAAATACTTTTGATGTCATAAAATTACTGATGAAGATAAATGAGTTTGGGACAACTGTAGTTTTGGCCTCGCACGACCGGGAAGTGGTTAATGCCGTAGGCCAAAGGGTTATTACGATGGATAAAGGTAAAATCGTGAAAGACCAGGAGCAAGGGAAATACAGTATTTAAAATTTTAAATTTGAGTTTTGAATTTTTAATATAGTTATGGAACTAAACAAAGAGAATCTAACTAGAGTAATCAATCAGGGGTGGGTAAATTTTAAGCGCAATTCCTGGCTGGCTTTTGGGACAGTCGGGATTATGGTCCTGGCTCTTTTGATTTTTGCCGGTTTAGTTGCTTTTAATATTGTTTCCCAAACTACGATTGCTACTCTTGAGGAAAAAGTTGATGTTACGGCTTATTTGAAATTACAAACTACTGATGAAGAGGCTTCGGAAATTGTAAAAGAGCTTGAGCAGTTGCCTGAAGTTTCTTACGTGAATTATGTTTCGCGCGACCAGGCCCTCGAAGAATTTAAAAAGCGACATGAAGACGAGGAGCTGGTCCAGCAGGCCCTTTTGGAACTTGGCGAAAATCCTCTTCAGGCCTCTTTGGAGATAAAAGCAGGGGAGACAAATCAATATGCCAACCTTGTCAGCTTTATCGAAAAAAGCGATTTCAGCAACTTGATTGATAAGATTGATTTTTATGAAAACTCTACGGTCATCAGCCGGATCCAGAAAATTTCTTCGGGTTTGCGGGTCGGCGGTATTTTAATAACTTTGATTCTTTCGCTTATTGCCATCTTAGTTACTTTTAATACCATTCGTCTCACTATTTACAGCCAAAGGCAGGAAATTGAAATTATGAGATTGGTGGGGGCGTCGAATTGGCATATTCGTGGACCCTTTGTGGTTGAAGGCGCGGTTTATGGAATCATTGCCGGCCTCGTGGTCTTGATAATTTTTTATCCGATTGTTTATCTGACTTCGCCGAAAATCCAGTCTTTCATTCCTTCGGTTAATCTGGCTTTATACTTTTCAAACTTCTTTGGCCAGATGGGGCTTTTGGTTTTGAGTTCAGGTATTGCTCTTGGAGTAGTTTCAAGTATGATTGCGGTAAGGAAGCATCTCCGTATATAATTTTCAATTTACAATTTCCAATTTTCAAAATGGCATTGAAAAAATGCTTGCACTGAGCTTGTCGAAGCGCTGTTTTTGTTTTAGAATGTTTGAAATTCCAGGGTCTTCCAATGGTAGGAATCGTGACTCTGAATCACGCAATCTTGGTTCGAATCCAAGCCCTGGAACCAGAATATGACTTTCGGAAATTTTTCCAACACTTTGTAGGGCGGCGCGTAGCGCCGCCCATTGTGTTTGTAAGGACTTTTGCGGATTTAGAGCCACTTCTTTTCCGGCCAGAATGAGGTTCGCGTTTTTGTTCAAGCTTGGATATTTGTTCTTCCAAGGTCTTCTTTTCGGAAAGGAGTTTAGCCTTCTGTAATCTGTAGGTTTCTTGTTCAATCACTTGATCTAAATAGCCATCCAAAAGTCTTTGAAGTTTGATAGATATGACTTTGATCTTACCACTCATCTCTTGAACAAAAACGGACGAGGATTGGGCGGACTTAGTCTTTTCATTATTTAACATTTGAAGCAATTGAGCCGCCCAATCCTCTCTCAAAGAAAATTTTCCTAATAGACTAGAGAGTTGAATATCCAAGGCTTCTTCCCTGATGTAAGGTTCAGAACATTTGATAACCTTGGACTTTCTGGTACATCTGTAGTAAACATGACCTTTCTGGATTTCGGCAGTTATCATCATCTGACAAGTGCCACAATGGATTAACCCAGCATAAGCTTTGGGAGTTTTGATCTTCTTTTGAGGATGGCTTCGTTGCTTCAATACCTCTTGAACCTTATCAAAAATTTTCTTTGAGATGGCTGGCTCGTGCTTGCCTTCGTGGAGTTCCCCCAAGTATCTAAAGTGACCATAGTAAAAGGGATTAGAAAGTATGAAGGAAATTCTGTCTTTGTGGGTTCGCTTGCCTCCATGGGATAAAATACCATTTTGAGCCAAAAAGTCAGATATGTCTTCCAACCTGGAGTTTCCTTGAGCATAGAGTTCAAAGGCTTTACGGATAACTACAGATTTCTTCTTATCCAAGACAATTGATTTAGTCCTTTGGTCATTCAGGTAACCCACAGGGGCAAAGGCTGGAAAATGACCATTCCTGACTTTTTGTCTTAAGCCTCTCTTGGTATTCTCGGCAAGCGAATCCACATAGTATTTGCTTTGCCCAAAGGCAATGTTAAGCATGAATTTGCCTTGAGGAGTGCTCTCAAACCAGAATTGAGGAAACCTTAAGCCCGCAAGTCTTTCCGTGTCCAACAGATAGATTATCTTTCCACCATCCACAGAATTGCGCGCAAGTCGGTCTGGGTGCCAGGATAGTATGGCATTAGCTTCACCAGCTTCAATACGATCTATCATTGAATTAAAAATAGGTCTGCCTGGAATCTTGGCGGATTGTTTTTCGATCAGCTCCTCAACTATTTCCAAGCTTTCCTGTTTCGCAAAGGCGCGCAATTCTGTAATCTGTGCTTCTATTGAAAGCACTTGCTTGTCTTCCACATCTGTGGACTTGCGGGCATACAAAAAGAATTTTTGCATATCTTTGTTTAGTTAATAACTCAAATGACCGCCCCAGTGCGCAAACCTAAGAAATCTTAGATAAGTCTGAGACGGCCATTAAAAAAGACTTCTGTTTCAGTTTGCGCAACCCAAGTATATCATACCTAATATCCAAGGCAAAAATTCTTTTTGTATTGTATTGAGGCAAAGCAAATACTAAAGACAGAATTTCCTTTCTTGGGGACGGGAGCGAACCTCATTCTGGCCGGAAAAGAAGTGGCTCTAAATCCGCAAAAGTCCTTACAAACACAATGGGCGGCGCTACGCGCCGCCCTACAAAGTGTTGGAA
>VMGG01000009.1 GCA_007376425.1 Parcubacteria group bacterium Gr01-1014_2
TTTTTTTGTTGTTCCTTGGTAAATCTGTAAGCCGAATTCTGTTTCGCCCCCACACTCATGCATGAGTGTGGGGGTATATGCAGTCATTTATCTGGGATTAATGTTACCACTAACCTCAAGCGGCACTACCCGTGAGATAGGCGAAGCCGCCATCTCACGGGTCACGGCCTTGCACCCGGATAAGGGTTTAACCGTTTCACCCCGATGCTTTTAACCCATCGCATCGGACTAAGCTTAACTTGATGAAATCAAATCTTTGGGTTTGCCTTCCTCGGAGTCGCCTCCTTGGACGTCTCTTGTCGCACCTCTACGATTACTCGCGGCGGGTATTACCCGCTACCTTTTTAACCCTGTGAACAGGGTAGGTGTTCGGACTTTCCTCCCCGTGAGATAACTACGCACTATTTTTAACTCTGTTTTTTATATAACGTTTACCCCAAGCAGATTTCAAATATCTTTCTCTGATTAATGCATCTCTTTTTGATGTACAAGCTTCGTAGTATACTAGTTGTAAAGGACGACGATTTTTAGTGCTGATGGATTTACCTTCTTGATGTTCTTTGAATCTTCTTATTAAATCTTCTGTATATCCTACGTAGAACTTGTCGTCCTTCCTACTTTTTAACACGTATACATAATGCATAATTATCTCACGGGGCGACTACCCGATTTACCAAAGAACTACTATAGTATAGCAAAATGAATTCAAAAGTCAACCCCAAGCGGTTTATTGATATTGTTTTGTCCTTTTTTGGCCTTATCGTTTTAAGCCCCTTTTTTCTGATAATCAGTGTCTTGATAAAACTTGACTCCGAAGGGCCGGCTTTTGTGAAATTGAAGCGAATAAGCCGAGGCAAGGAGTTTAGCTTTATTAAATTCCGCTCAATGGGCAAAGATGCCCATTTATTAAAAACTGAATTAGCCGCCTTTAACAATCGTCAAGACACGCCGTTTTTTAAAATGAAGAATGATCCGCGAATTACCAAGGTCGGCCGGTTTTTGCGCCATCATTATTTGGACGAATTACCCTCACTTATCAATGTTTTAAAAGGCGATATAAGTTTAGTTGGGCCTCGTCCCCATGAGCCGGAAGAAATTAATTTATATCGAAATAAATATCCAGAAGTAGTAGCGGCTAAAGCAGGAATAACCTGTGTACCTCGGCTTTATAACCCTCATCTTACCTTTGAACAAGAAATGGCCCTGGAACAGGGGTATCTTAAAAACCAATCTCTCTGGTTTGATTTCAAAATTTTAGTTAAAACACTCGCAAAGGTTTTGAAGGACAGGCCAGAAGGGTGAAAGTGCTATGAATAGCACTTTCACGGGCATTTTAGGTAAGCGTACCGGCTTGCCGTAAAAATGCCCCGGAGTTTGCCCAGAAAGGCAAACAAATACCGGCGTAGCCGGTATAGAAGATTTAAATTATGAAAATCGCTTTAGTTTATGATTATTTGACCCAATTCGGAGGAGGGGAAAGGGTTTTGGCGGCGCTTGACGAGATGTTTCCCGAGGCGCCGATTTTTACTTTGATTTATGACCAAGAAGCTACAAACAGTACTTTCAAGGATAAAAAAATTCACACTTCTTTTTTGCAAAAGATTCCTGGATCAAAAAAATATTTTCGCCAATTGATTTGGCTGATGCCTTTGGCGATTGAACAATTCAACTTATCTGATTTTGATTTTGTCATCTCGGTTTCACATTCGTTCGGAAAAGGCATTATTACAAAGCCAAGCACAAAGCATATCTGTTATTGCCTGACTCCGACGCGTTATCTCTGGCATGATGCCGGCCTGCCATTTAGGCCGATTTCCAAGTTTCTGTTAACGTATCTGAGAACTTGGGATTATCAGGCCGCCCAGAGGCCAGACTATTTTATTGCCTGTTCTGAAAATGTGAAGCAAAGAATTAAAAAATACTACGGCCGCGAATCACAAGTGGTTTATCCGCCAGTAGAAACAGAAAAATTTAATAAATCAGATCAGTATTTATATCACGATCGTGAAAAAAATACCAACTTATCGGATGGGCCAGATGACTATTTCTTAATGGTTGGCCGGCTGGTGCCCTACAAAAGATTTGATATCGCGATTGAGGCTTTTGCCAAAATGCCCGATGAAAAACTACTAATCATTGGAAACGGTCCAGAATATAAAAGGTTTCAAGTTTTAAGTTTCAAGCTTCAGGCCAAAAACATAAAATTCCTCGGTCAAGTTTCAGATTCTGAATTGCCAAAATACTATGCTGGCTGCAAAGCTTTAATTTTCCCCCAAGAAGAGGATTTTGGAATTGTGCCTCTTGAAGCAATGGCTTCGGGCCGGCCAGTCATTGCTTATCGATCAGGCGGTGCGTTAGAAACAATCAAAGAAGGAGAGACTGGGTTATTTTTTAATAGTCAAACAGCAGAATCATTAGCCAATGTAGTTAAAACTTTTGATTATAAAAAATTTGACCCCGAGAAAATAAAAAGGAGCGTAAAAAGTTTTGATGAGAGAGTTTTTAAGGATAAAATTTTCGAATTTGTATCTGAATTGACATAATCTTATATAGGTAGTATTCATTAAAAAGGAGGTGACTGATGGGCGTCATTTTTTTGTTCTTTTCAATCCCCTTGCTCATTCTGACCGCAGGGATGGCTTGGATAGTCAGTTTTTCAGTAATTTCAGTAAATTATATAGACCAAAGAAAAGTGGGAGTAATCTTATGGTCAGCAAATGGCTTAGGTGCTTTTTTTATGCTTAAACAAGGTGGCTTGTCCGCAGGTTCTGCTGTGGTTATAGTCATCATGGCTTCGGCTATCGGGTTTTTCTTCAACAGCTTCCTCTCCCTCCTCTCCCGGCCGTTCAAGGATCCCGGCGCTTTCGAAACCACCCAGAAGACTCCTATCGAATAAGATAGGGGTCTTTTCAATTTGATTTCAAACATATTAACAATTATTTCCTTTAAAATTTGATATACTGTAATTAGTGCACAAGCAAAACATCACTTTTGCTATTTTTGATGTTAGGCCAACTGACCCGGCGATTAATAGGGTTAATTTTGATTGGATAAGTAGGCTTAAACCAACTGTTGATTTAAGTGTTTTGAATAAAAAAAAGAAGATTACTTCTCAAGAAACTTCTGACTTCAGTATTGTTCCAGCAAAAATAGTTTCTTCATCCAAAGATGCTTTGCAGGAATTAGAACTAACTCTTTCGGAGGATATTGATTTTAACAAAGAAATTGAATTATTTGGCGGTAAGCTGATTAACTCTTCGAAAAAGATCCGTTCTGAACCTTCTTATATCCCGGCTCTAAAAGAAGACGAAAGCGATAACTTTGAAAAATTTAGGGATGAATTTTCTAAATTAATTTCACCGCCGCCTTACTTACCCTGGGCCCCTCACTTGCGCGCAAGTGAGGGGTGGGGACCTGAAGTATCTTTAGCCGAGAATAAAAAGAACTCGTTGGTTTTAGATCTTTCTCCGGCCGCAAGAGAATTAGAAGCAACCTTGAGCCGTTTTAAATCAGCCTCATCGAAGTTTGATAATTATCAGTCAGATATAATCATAACGCCATTTTTAAAAACAAGCGAAGAAAAAACTTCAAGGTCTATCCTTGTTTTCACGTTTTGTCTTGCCGCCACTTTTATTTTAACTTTTTCATTGGTTAAAACTTCAGTTCTTAAAAATAATATCTTTCAAAGAAGCAATCAGGCCTATATAAATTTAAATTCTGTCCAAGACAACATTTCCGAATTCAAATTTTTTGAAGCGGCTAGCGCCTTTTCTCTGGCCGCCAAAAACTTTGAATTAATGCACCAAGATCTTAAAAAAGCCAGCGCCGTTTTTAAAGTTCTGGATAAGGTTACTTTGGGTGGCACTTCTGACACTTTGGATTTGATTGAAGCCGGCAAACTGATTTCACAGGCTGGTTTGGATTTAGCCGGTGCGCTTGAAAAAATTTCCGGCATAAACCTAATTTCAACGATCCTCGACAGCGAAGCTGTCGGGAAAACCAATATTCTTGAGGTCTTGGGGCAGTTTCGCCTGAATATGATTCAAGCATCAAGAAATTTAAATCAGGCTTCCAGTCTGATTGTTAATTCAGACTCTAATCTTATCCCTGAATCTGAAAAAGAAAAATTCGATGAATTTAAGGCAAGGCTGCCGGAATTTAATGATTTTATAGAGAAGGCAATTAATTACTCCGATGCTTTAATGATAATGCTTGGCCAATCAATTAATCAGAGATATGTTCTTTTATTCCAGAATACTTCAGAATTAAGGCCGACCGGCGGTTTTCCCGGCTCTTATGCTTTGATTGAATTTGACAAAGGAGTAATGAAAGAATTTTTTGTTGATGATATTTATAATCCGGATGGCCAGATGAAAGAAAAAATAATTCCGCCGCGCCCGCTTCAGAAAATTACGCCCAGTTGGGGGATGCGCGACGCCAACTGGTTTATAGATTTTCAGGCTTCGGCCAAGAAAATTGCCGAGTTTTATTACAAAGACACGAAAATTTTAGTTGACGGGGTGGCCGCGGTTAATGTTGACTTGGTTCCGGAAATTTTAAAAATAACCGGGCCTCTTGAAATGGCTGAATTTGGAATAACTTTGAGTTCAGATAATTTTATAGTCGAAATTCAGAAAGAAGTAGAATACCAGAGAACCAAAGGCGAAAATCAGCCAAAACAGATTTTAGTTGAATTTGCGCCAAAACTCCTTGATAGATTATCGGCCCTAAATCAGGATCAGTGGGCTCAAGTTTTTAATGTTTTGGTTTCAGGGATTGAGAATAAGAATATTTTGGTTTATTTCACCGACAGCCGTTTGCAAGATTTTGCCTTGTTAAACGGTTTTGCCGGAGAAATCAAAGGCTTGCCCGGCCGGGATTATCTTATGATTAATCATGCTAATATTATGGGTTCAAAAACAGATGCCGTGATTGATAATTCTGTTTCTTTGAGCATAGATAATTCTGGAAATAATTTGCATACTTTGGAAATTAAAAGATTTCATAAAGGCGGTGAATTTGGTTTTTATAATAAGAAAAATAATGATTATGTGAGGGTTCTTCTGCCTGATGATGCTGAATTAATTGAGCTAAATGGGAATGATCCATTTGAATTTAGTCCTTTACTGGATTATTCAGGGCAGGGTTTTATTTCTGACCCAGACTTAGAAAAATATGAATCAGGAATTCAAAAAGTCACTTCGTCAGCGGGTGAAATAGAAATTTTAAGCGAGGGCGGTAAAAAAGTTATTGCTTTTTGGATGGTGATTGAACCAGGGCAGAGCAAGACAGTCAAAATAAAATATAAGACTCGAGCTCAAAAAAGAATTTACATCCAAAAACAGCCCGGCCTGAAAAGCGATTTTAAATTGATTTTTAATACTAAAACTTTATTTGACGAAAAACTCTCTTCGGATAAGAATATTGGTCTGGAATGACCAACACCCGAAACTTCGTAATCATCGCTCATATTGATGCGGGCAAGTCCACTTTGGCGGACCGGTTTTTAGAATTGACCGGGACGATTGAAAAAAGAAAAATGCAGGAACAGTTTTTAGACATGCATCCATTAGAACGGGAAAGGGGGATTACGATAAAACTCCAGCCGGTAAGAATGAAATACCGCGATTATATTCTGAACTTGATCGATACGCCCGGCCATGTAGATTTTTACTACGAAGTTTCTCGTTCTTTGGCCGCGGTCGAGGGCGCGATTTTACTGGTTGATGCGACTAAAGGCATTCAGGCCCAGACCCTTTCAAATTATAATTTTGCGGTTAAGCAAGGGCTTAAAATAATTCCGGTGATAAATAAAATTGATTTGCCCAATGCGAGGATTGATGAGACACGAAAAGAAATTGAGAATTTACTTTTTGGATTTTCAAGCGATCGCAATATAATCAGAAATGAGATTTTGGAGATTTCAGCTAAAATGGGAACTGGGGTTGAAACTGTTTTGAAAGCAGTGATAGAAAAAGTGCCTCCGCCCTCCCAAATTTTGCAAGCCAAAATTTGGGAGGGTGAATCTCTCCAAGCCCTTATCTTTGATTCAAAGTTCGACGCCTATAAAGGCATAATTGCCTATGTCAGGGTTTTTAAAGGCCGTGTCAAAGCCGGAGATAAAATTCAGCTTATTGCCCAAAAAGCAGATGCTCAAGCACTGGAAGTCGGTTATTTTAAGCCTGATTTAGAAAAGTCAGAAGGCTTGGCTGATGGTGAAATCGGATACATTGCCACTGGCCTGAAAGACATTTCAAAAGTCAGAGTCGGCGATACGATAACCAAAATCGAATCAGGAATTACGAATCAGGAATTAGGGAATTTGGCTTTGGTGGGATATGAAGAGCCCAAGCCGTTCGTTTTTGCGAGTTTATATCCGCGCAATGCCAATGATTTCGTCTATCTTAAGGATTCCCTTGGGAAATTAAAACTTCAGGATTCTTCTTTGCAGTTTGAACCAGAGCATTCAGATGCTTTAGGTCCTGGATTTCGCTGCGGTTTTTTAGGGATGCTTCACACCGAAATTGTTTCAGAACGTTTGAAAAGGGATTTTGGTTTGGATTTAATCATTACTTCGCCGTCGGTGGAGTACAAGGTAAAAATCCAAAATCCAAAATCCAAAATCCAAAATGAAGAAATTGTCATTCGATCAGCGTCAAAACTGCCGGATCTGAGCCGGATTGAATCAATTTCAGAGCCGGTAGTTGAACTGGAAATTTTAACGCCAAGCCGTTTCATTGGCGGGGTAATGAAACTCATGGCCGAGTATCGCGCTAATTATTTTGAAACTTCTTACTTGAGCACGGATACGGCGATTTTGAAATACAAAGCTCCTCTGGCCGAAATAATCATTGATTTTTACGACAAGCTTAAAAGCATTTCTGCTGGTTATGCCTCGATGAATTACAAATTTACCGGTTTTCAAGAAACTGAATTGATTAAGCTTGATATTTTAATTGGCGGAGAAGTTGTCGAACCATTTTCGCGGATTGTGCCCAGAGAGAATTCTTATCAGGAAGGGAAAAGAGTAGTTGAGAAATTAAAAGAAATTATGCCGCCGCAATTATTTACTCTGGCTTTGCAGGCGGCCATAGGCGGCAAGGTGATTGCCCGGGAGACAATCAAGGCTCGTCGAAAAGACGTGACCGGGTATTTGTACGGGGGAGATGTGACCAGAAAGAAAAAGCTCTTGGAAAAGCAAAAAAGAGGCAAAGAGCGACTCAAGGGAACCGGGAAAGTAGAAATACCCCAAGAAATCTACTTAGAGATACTGAAAAAATAATAACGCAAGAGGCCTGCCCTGTAGTGAAATTCGGAGAATTCTTATGTTGCGAAGCAACATTCCGAATTTCTAATTCGGGGGCTCCGGATGTTCCTCAGTGGCTATACCCTGCGGGCTTTTCGCTCATATTAAGCCAGAAAATCCTTGGCAAATCAATATTTGACAAAACCTGTAGATTTGCTATAATGTAAGTATCAAGCTGGAAACAGCTTAAAACAGCACTTTTATAAAGGTTTTTAACTACTTGCGAATCAGTGCAGCAATTTGGCAATTATGAAGTCAAATCGCTGTACTGACGCAGCCAACATGCTACCCCGAGAAGGGAGTGGCGCTCGATGGGAGTAAACTTATGAGCATAGTCACATTCGGTTCCTTTGGTCAGGCGGCCCGGACCCTCGATGTCGTGGCGGAGCAGAAGCTCTCCACGGAAGAAGTCGAGGTGCTCAACAACGGGTATCTCACGGACCTGGCTCGGGCCATTCGCATGGGCACGGTGCCGGTGCGTGACGCCTTCCAGAAGTTCCTTGGGCTTCTGCCCGAGCTGAAGATCTGGAAGACAATCGTACTCGGCCTCCACAAGACGCCGGCCGAGTACGAGGAGGCCTTGGAGAAAAAAGGCTTCCGCATCGGCGATTGGGCGCGTCAGATCCTTCGCAAGATCACCGTCTTGCAGACGGTGGTCGAGCTGGATCTTTGTGTTTTGACCGTCGCGGAGCTCGGCTTCAAGGGCAACGCGCGCTACGACGCAATCTGCGCTCGAATTATCGAGATCGGCGGCCAGCTCTGTCCGAACGAGCTTGGTCCGGCTCTGCGCGAGCAGTATCCGGATCAGCCTTACGGAGAGTGGGACGTCATTGCGATGGAGGCGGTTACCGACTCCGACGGCGATTTGAGCGTGTTCCGCGTGGGTCACGGCGGCCGCGGGCAGTGGCTGAACACGTCCTACGGCAACCCCGAGGCTTTGTTCTGCCCCGACTCTCGCGTCGTGTTCGGTCTTCCTCGCAAGTAGACTTTTGGACCTTTCGGTTCTTGGACACTAAGGCCGGTTGAGCTTGTCTCAACCGGCCGTTTTCTTTTTCATAAAAATGAAATATAATTCAATCAAAGCGACATGCTTGCGGTTACGGCTTCAAGCGGCTCTAAAAAATAAAAGATACTTGGTGTGGCAAGCTAAGGCATTGCGGTGCCGAATTCGATTCAATCCGGAGAGTATTCAACGGATGGTGGCATGGATGGCTTGCCATATATTACCGACTCCGACGGCGATTTGAACGTGTTCAACGTGGATCACGACGACAACGAGCAGTGGCTGAACACGAACTACGGCAACCCCGAGAATTTGTTCAACCCCGACAATCGCATCGTGTTCGGTCTTCCTCGCAACTATCTTGATTTCTCTCCGCCTAACGCGGAGAGTTTTGTTTTCTTAGTTGTTTGAGCCAGCCGCCGATTTGTCTGCCGATTTTTTCTAAATGTTTCGAGAGAGCGATATATTTTTTATCATTGATGATTTTGGTCTCCCAAGCCAGTTGCAAAAGAAACTTTACGGAATCCAATCTTGTCGATGATTTTTCAACGAGAAATAATTTTTTGTTGCCGGTAGAAAAACTTGCCGTAAAAAGGGATTCTGCAATTTGAATAATCAAAGTGTCAATGCGGAATCCGAGCGTATGCCGCGAGCTGGACGGGAAATGAGGGACAATCTGTTGCCAAGTTTTGTATAATTCAATAATACTGTGAATAATCGGCAGAACACTGTTGGGGGGGGGGCGTAGAAGACATCTTCATTATGAAGATATTATCTCGGCCGAGAATCTTTTGGAAGCGTGGAAAGAATTCATCAAAGGCAAGAGAAAGAAAAGAGACGTTCAGGAATTCCAATTGAATTTAATGGACAATATTTTAGAGCTTCACCGAGATTTAAAGAGTTTCAAGTATAATCACGGCGGCTACAAGGCATTTAAGATAAACGACCCAAAACCGAGGAATATCCACAAGGCATCTGTCCGAGATAGATTATTACACCGCGCCATTTACAGAATCTTGTATCATTTCTTTGATAAAACATTCATCAACGATTCTTTTTCTTGTAGAAACAACAAAGGAACTCATAAGGCATTAAACAGATTTAGAAGTTTCACTTACAAAGTCAGCAAAAATAATACAAGGACCTGCTGGATTCTCAAATGCGATATCAAGAAGTTCTTTGAAAACATCAATCACGATATTTTAATTGGCATTTTGAAAAAGTACATCACTGACCCAAAAATCATCTGGCTCCTTGAAAAAGTAATCCTAAGTTTTTCTTAAAAACCCGATACCGGTTTGCCCCTTGGAAATCTCACTTCCCAATTATTAGTCAATATCTATATGAACGAGTTTGATCGGTTTGTGAAACATAAACTTAAAGTTAAACACTACATAAGATATGCTGATGACTTTGTGATTCTATCGGAAAACAGAGATTGGCTTGAAAAACAGATTGAGCCGATTAAGTGTTTCTTATCCGAAAGATTAAAATTACGACTTCATCCAGACAAGCTTTTCATTAAAACTCTGGCTTCCGGAATTGATTTTCTTGGCTGGGTTCATTTTTTAGACCATAGAGTCTTAAGAACGATGACAAAAAGAAGAATGTTTAAACGACTGCAGGAATCACAAACTACGGAAACCCTGAATTCCTATCTGGGATTATTAAAGCATGGGAATACGGAAAAGCTAAAAGAAAACTTAAAACTTAAAGAAAAGATAAGCGAGTAGCGAAAAGCGCGAAGGTATTTTATACTTTTTTGAAGAAAGTAGAAAGCCGTGAGGCAACACCAATTCTTATATCTGCTTGCCCGTTTGGCGATGCCTTCTCAGGAACCTCGCGAGCCGAGCCGTATAGAGGAGATATTCTTTGTAGCGAGGCGAGCGAGGAGCGAGGGTTTATTATTATAAACAGGAGAGGAACATTGTATAAAGTTGTACGAGGCCGAGCGTTTCCTGAAAGGCATTGCCAAAGGTAGGGCAGTTGGTGTTGCCGATTAAGACTTTCTACGAGCAGACTCCAGTTACTTCGCCGCAATTCCTACAGAGAAGACAGGTGCCGGCACGGTACATTATGTAGCCGCAGCGGGAGCAGAGAGAATTTTCAGTTTCAGATAGAGCCAAGACTGGCTGGATTTTTTCTTGGGCTTCTTTTTTTTCAGCTTCAGCAAATTTAGTCATTATTGTTTCAAGTCCGTTAGGTCCGCCTAAACTTGGCGGGACTGGTTTTAATTCAATTTTTGGAGCGCCATTGCCATTAACTGCATCATTGGTTTTTACATCTTGGCCTGCCTGACTAGACAGGGCCGTTCCAAAAACTTCTACTTTTTCTTCGTCAGTTAAAAATTTCGTGCCCAGATATTTAAAAACATAGTCAACAATTGAGCTGGTAAAAGGTATGTCTTTATTGCCAGTCATTCCCATTGGCTCAAAACGCATATCCTTCATCTTTTTAACCAAGACTTTAAGGGGGATGCCATATTGGAGGGAAATCGAGGTTAAAACAGCGATTGTGTCCATCAAGCCAGAAATGGTCGAGCCTTCTTTGGCCATATTAATGAATGTTTCGCCGACTTTATAATCTTCCGGATACATGCCGACATTTATATAGCCTTCATGGCCGGCAATCGAGAATTTGTGATGAATGGCCGGCCTTTCGTTGGGCAGGTAACGGCGGACCAATTTGGGCATCACAATTTTCTTTTCTTCTTTTTCTGTGTTTAATGGCTGGACAGTTTTTGAGCCGTCCCGATAAAACGCAACAGCTTTGATCCCCAATTTCCAAGCTTCAATAAAAGCATTAAATACTTCTTCTTTGGTCGCTTCTCTGGGAAGATTAACTGTTTTGGAAATTGCTCCGCTCACAAACGGCTGAACCGCGCCCATCATCTTAAGATGGCCCAGGTAGTTTATTGTTCTGGTTCCTTTGGCGGCTTTGAATGAACAGTCAAAAACTGGAAGATGTTCATCTTTAATATGCGGCGCTCCTTCGATAGTGTCGTTTTTGTCGATGAAGTCGGTTATTTCTTTAATCTGGTCGTCGTTGTAATTTAGTTTTTTCAAAGCTCGCGGCACTTGATTATTTACTAATCTCAAGACTCCGCCGCCGACAAGTTTTTTGTATTTAATCAAAGCCAGTTCCGGCTCAATACCGGTAGTGTCGCAGTCCATCATAAAAGCAATGGTGCCGGTCGGGGCGATGACTGTAACTTGAGAATTTTTATAACCGACTTCTTGGCCCAGAAGCAAAGCTTTGTCCCAAACATTTTTTGCTTCTTCGGCGAGTTCTTTTTGCTGGATTAAATTTTCAGGAATTTTGTAAGCTTCTTCGCGATGCATCTTGATGACATTGAGCATCGGTTCTTTATTGATTCCATAGCCGCCGAACGGTCCAATACAGGCTGCAATTTCAGCTGACATTTGGTAAGCCTCGCCGCACATAATTGCAGAAATTGCTCCAGCCATTGCTCGGCCTTCATCTGAATCGTAAGGAAAGCCTTGGGCCATTAAAAGAGAACCGAGGTTGGCAAAACCAAGGCCCAACTGACGGAAGTTTTTAGCGTTTTGGGTTATTTTCTCGGTTGGGTAGGAAGAATTATCTACTAAAATATCCTGGGCCAGAATCATTGTATCTACGGCTTTTTTAAAGAGTTCAACGTCAAAATCACCATTTTCTTTCAAGAATCTTAAAAGATTTAAAGAAGCCAGGTTACAGGCAGAATTATCTAAATGGGCGTATTCGGAGCATGGATTTGTTGCATTTATTCTTCCGCTATTTGGACAAGTGTGCCATTTATTAAATGTGGTGTCATATTGCATTCCAGGGTCTGCGCTATGCCAAGCCGCATCCGCGCACCATTCTAAAATTTCCTTAGCTTTTACTCTTTCTAAAGTCTCGCCGCTTTTAACTGCTTTTAAATCCCACATCTCATCATTTAAAACTTTTTCCATAAATTCGTCAGTTACCCGAACAGAATTATTAGCATTTTGGAAAGGTAATGTTGTGTAGATTGAAAAAAGTTTTCCTTCAATTGAAGTATCGTATTTTCCAGTTTGAGCTAAGACTTGCGACATTTCTTCCATAAGCCGTTTGCAGTAAATAAAATCTTTAATGTCTGGATGGTCGGCGTTTAATACTACCATTTTGGCGGCGCGCCTTGTCCTTCCGCCAGACTTGATTGAATTTGCCACTCCATCAGCTCCTTGCATGAAAGAAACCGGGCCAGAAGCAATTCCGCCCTTGGAAAGGGATTCTTTTGAAGAGCGGAGATTAGAAATATTTATTCCTGAACCAGAACCTCCCTGAAATATTTTTCCTTCAACCGTGTACCAGTCTTTTAGGATCGAATCCATAGTGTCTTCAACTGAAAGAATGAAGCAAGCCGATGATTGAAAATTTTCAATCACCCCAACATTGAACCAAACCGGACTATTAAAAGAAGCATACTGGTTTACGAGAATAAATTTTAAATCATTTTCAAAATTTTTGGAGCTTTCCTCATTTTCAAAATAGCCGTCTTTTAAACCTAAGCTGGAGATCGTTTTAGCCACCCGGTTAACCAGCTGCTTAATCGAACTTTCTCTTTCCGGAGAATTCTTTTTGCCGGAAAAATACTTTGAAGCAACAATATCGGTTGCCGTCTGGGACCAGAATTCCGGAACTTCAACATTTTTTTGTTCAAAAATAATTCTTCCATCAGAAGAACCAATTTTTGCATCCCGCTTAACCCAGTTTATTTGATCAAAGGGATCGCCTTGAATGAATTTAGGAGTCCAGGAGAAAGGCATAAAAATTTAACTCAATTATCTTAAAATTTTTAGATAAGAGCAAGTGGATAAAATTTCAATATTCAATGCCAGTCTTAGTTGGTCTGAATTTATACTTGATTTCCTTCATTTCTGTCGCTATATCAGCCAAGTCAATGAACTTTTTGGGAGCATTGCGGCCGGTCAGGATAACATCAATCCCTTGCGGGGCCATTTTTAATACTTTTAAAACATCTTTTTCGGAAATTAGCTTTAATCCGACAGCAACATTAACCTCATCGAGAATTATCAGGTCATATTTTTTGCTTAAAATTATTTTTTGAGCGAGTTCCAGGGTCTCCTTGGCCGCTTTTTTGTGAGTTGCTCGCGGCAAACGGTCGTCCATGATCCCGACAAATCCTTTCCCTCCTTTGATTATTTGGAAATTTAAAATTTGAGTTTTGAATTTTTTTATAAAGTTGTCTTCCCCGGAAATCCACGGTCCTTTGACGAATTGAATCATTATCGCTTTCTTCCCTTCGCCCAAAGACCGCATCGCCTGCCCCAGCGAAGCCGTGGTTTTGCCTTTACCATTGCCAGTGAAGATAATAATCATACCCCTTGCTTTAATTAAAACAGTTTTTTCAAAAACAAAAAAGGCCTGGCGAGAAGTGGTAGTGAAACCATTTCTCGCCGGGGCCTTTGAAATGTTCAGACGCCGGTGAGTTCGCGGAAAGACCGCTTTACTTTTTCCACGAAGCGAGTTGTTTGCCTGGCTTCGCTAACGGCCCCGTCTGCGGCTTCTCGCGCTTTCTCGACTCCTTTGAGATGTGCGCGGATGCGCTCCCTGAACTGTTTTTTTGCGGATTTATCAGGGTTTCGCAGATCTTTTTTGCGTCCGTCCCACAGGCTAATGCCGTCATCAACCCATATGGCGGGGATCCCCAGGGCCTCGGCAGCGACTTCAAAATTGTTGACTGATTTGATTGAGTTGTTTGCTGCTCGGGCGGCCACCGCGAAGAGACAATCATCCCATGAGTGGCCGATTGTTGTACTGGGATCAGCGATGGCTTGAAGCACAGCCATTCGGCGATCCTCTGGCTCGAGGGTGGTGAACATCGTGTAGAGGGTATCCCAGCTGTCGATCCGGAGCGTGTTCGTCTGCATCTCTTCAACCTCCTGTTAAGAACTTACTTTATTATATGTTCAGAGAAATATAGTGTCAATAAAACAAAATATCCCGCAGTTGGCGAGATAAGATTAGAGCGAGGGGTATAGCCGATTTCTATAATTAAAATAAAGCGCGAGGGTATAGATCTCTCTGAATTTTTAAATAGGGCCCGTTGGGCGATGCCTTCTCAGGAACCTCTAAGGCTTTCATTTCATTTTCTTCCGAATAAACGCCGGAATATCGTATTGGTCCTCTTCTTTTTCTAAGTCGTCAATAAATTTTTTCTTGCCTTTATCTTTTTGCTCGCGCGGTTCTCCATCGGTTTCTCTATTGAATACGCCAAAGCCAGAAACTCTTTTTCCGAGTTGGCCCTCGCTATTAAAGCCCGTGGCAATGACGGTAACTTTTATTTCGCCTTTCTTAAGACTATTATCTTGAGTTGCTCCGAAAATCACTCTCGCTTCCGGATCAACTGTTTCAGTAATTATTTTTGCGGCATCATTTATTTCAGACATTGTCAGATCTGTTCCGCCGGTAACATTGAATAAAACTCCTTTGGCTCCATCAATCGAGACTTCAAGCAGGGGAGAGTTGATTGCGGCTTTTGCCGCTTCAATGGCTCGGTCTTCGCCGACGGCTCTGCCGATGCCCATTAGGGCCGAGCCGGCGTTTTGCATTATTGCTTGAATGTCGGCAAAATCAACATTGACTATACCCGGAATGATTATTAGGTCAGAAATGCCCTGGACGCCTTGACGCAAGACATCGTCAACTATTTTAAAAGCATCCATTAAGCCGGTCTTTCTTTCGATTATTGAAAGCAGCCGGTCATTGGGAATGGTGATTAAAGCATCAACCCGGTCTTTTAATTTATTCCAGCCCTCTTCGGCTAATCTTGCTCTTTGGGCTCCCTCAAAAGAGAAAGGCTTAGTCACCACACCGACCGTAAGAATGCCGGTATTTTTTGCTACTTCAGCAATAACTGGGCCGGCGCCGGTGCCGGTTCCTCCGCCCAATCCGAAAGTTATGAAAACCATATCCGAGCCTTTGATGGCTTCTTGGATTTCGTCTCTGGTTTCTTCGGCGGCTTGGCGGCCGATTTCGGGATCCATCCCGGCACCCAAGCCTTTAGTTAAATTTTTGCCGATGTGTATTTTTATTGGAGCGTTGGAAGCATGGAGATCCTGGGCGTCGGTATTTATGCCGATAAATTCAACCCCGTGAATTTTTTCAGTCATCATTCTTTGGATTGCTTTCCCGCCGCTTCCGCCGACGCCGATAACCTTAATTCTGGCGAAAGTTTCAAATGGAGGTTTAATTTGTGCCATATTTGTTTATGAAACGCAGTTAAATAATTACAAATATGAGCATCCGCCGACTCGGCCTCCGTAGCCATTTCGGCGAAGGAGGCAGCTTTTAGCGAAGGCGGAGCCATACATAGTTGGATATTACCTATCATATGCCTAAAATTATGTCAAACAACTTAGATTTACGGCAGAAATATCCTAAACCAGTCCTTGAGTTTTTTGAATGTTTTGTAAGATCTTAAACTTTCAAAAATACCTCTTTCGTTTTGGCTGAATTCTTTTTCAAACCCCCAAAGCACCAGTCCGGCGGCACAAGCAAAAGTCGGATCATCAATTTTATTGACCACGCCTTCAAACTCGTAAGAAGAAAATTTTTTGGCCGGCAGTTTTAGTTTTTCTTTTATATATTCCCGTTAGAAACCATGTCCACAATTTCTATGACTCGGTCGCTTATCACCTCGCCGATAATTTTTTTTGGAACCATCATGTCTTCCTCATCAGTTATTTTCGATAGATCAAGATTCTCTTTTTTGCCATAATTAGTTCCGACAAAACCGTATTCCAGCTTCACTTTTTCGGCATTATCAAGCGATGTTTTGATGGCAATAGCCAAGTCATTAGTTATGTTTTTTGAACCAAGCGGCAAAGAGGCAGTATGGATTAATTCACCTTCCTCAAAAACCGCTAAATGGCAAAGGCCGCCGCCAAAATCAAAAGAGGCGGCGCCATGTTCTCTGACTTTTTTGTTCAATACGGCCCTAGCTGAAGCCAGAGGAGAAAAGACAAATTCAATTACTTCGATGCCGTTCTCATTGATTACTTTGGCCAGACTTTTTATATAGGGGGTTAAGGCGTCAATTATTATTACATCGGCTTCTAACCTGATTCCGGTCATTCCTGCCGGATTTTTAAAAAATTCCTGGCCGTCGACAATATATTTTTTCGGGATCCGGTGGATTATTTCGCGGTTCGGCGGCAGGCTTATGGTCGAAGCCGCCTCTAAAACTCTTTGGATATCCGGCGCCGAAATTTCATTGTCAGCCCGGGAGACGGCAATCACTCCCCGCGAGATTTGGCTTTTTATATGAGGGCCGGAAATCGAGGCATAAGCTTTTTTGATTTTGACCCCGGCCGCGCTTTCAGCTTGGACGACTGATTTTCTTAAATCTTCAATGGCCTCGGCCATATCAATTACCACCCCTCTTCTTAAACCATTAGAGGAGCTTAAACCAATGCCTAAAATTTGAGGCTTGCCTGATTCTTCTTTGAGTTCGGCAATGACTGTTTTAATCGTAGAGTTGCCGATGTCAATTCCCGCGA
>VMGG01000032.1 GCA_007376425.1 Parcubacteria group bacterium Gr01-1014_2
GAATACCCCATTAAATGTTTCTCATTCCCCGAAATATTCTATGACTGCAAGCTCTAAAGGCAGCTGCTGAATCGGCGAAATCCTCATTTCTTCCTTGGCTCTCATAAAAATTTTCACCAGCCGGACAATCTGGTCTTTAGTCAGAACTTTGGCCTGGCTTGAAACCAGCCGCACTTCTTCCTGATTATACCCGGCAAAACTCACAAATGTGGCGGGATTAAGATTTGAAATCAAAAGCCTTCTTAAATAATCAATATAGGATTTTGAAAATTCTTCCAGATCTAAACCCTCTTCATAAAGACTATTTATAAAATTCACTGCTTCTTCCCGTTTTCCTAAAATCAAAAGACCTGTAAAATCGTAAAAAGATTTCAAAGGAATAAACCCGAGCATCTCCTCTACTTCAGATAGAACTATTTTTTTATTGCCAAAACTTATTAATTTAGCCAAATTGCTTTCCGCATCCCGCAAAGAGCCATGGCCGGATAAAGCCACAATCCTTAGCCCGTCATTATCAATGTTTAATTTCTCCGCTTTAGCCACTTTATTCAGCTTTTCTAAAATCTGGCCTTGGGTTAGGTTGCGGAAATAAAACTGCTGGGTCCGGCTAGATATCGTTTCGGGAATTTTTTGCGGTTCAGTGCTCGCTAAAATAAAAATAGCGTGGCTTGGCGGCTCTTCAAGGGTTTTTAACAAAGCATTAAAAGCGTCTTTAGTAAGCCCGTGAACCTCATCAATTATATAAACCTTGAATTTTGAATGAGTTGGCCCGAACCTGACCGATTCCCTCAAGTTTCTAATTTCATCTATCCCCCTATTTGAAGCGGCATCTATCTCGGTTAAATCAAGATTCCGGCCATCGTTGAATTCCTGACAGATAAAACAAGTGTTACAGGGTTCAATTCTTTCGTCCCCATTCATCTTGCTATGCAAATCAGGACAATTTAAAGCTTTAGCTAAAAGTCGGGCCATTGTTGTTTTTCCAGTTCCCCGCGGCCCGATAAATAAATAAGCATGGCTACTTTTGCCAAGCTCCAAAGCTCCCTGAAGAGATTTAACGATATGCTCCTGGCCAACGACTTCGCCAAAAGTCTTCGGACGATATTTTCGATAAAGCGCTAAATCCATTGAGTATCATCTTACCAGAAAATATAAGAAATGCCATGGCATTTCTTGAATTTCCGTCGCTCGCCCGTCATGAAATCAAGCTTTCCTGCGGGCTCGCTAGGAAATATTAAAAAAAGAAGTCCTCATTTTTTAAAAACAGCTACTTTAAAACCGATAAAACTGACGACAAGCGCCACGGCCGAACCGATAACTGCTCCGACATTGGCCCAAGCCTCGCTTGTAAGTCCGAATTGAGGGCCAATAAAATTAACCACTATTGAAGCCGCTGTGACATTAATTAAAATGGCTATAAAAGTGATGGCGAAAAATTTAGAAAACTCCTGGCCACTGATTTTATTAGCTTTTTCGCCAGAGGCGCCACGCCTGCCGACGGGCAGGGATCCACCTTCGGCGGAAAAAGCCCAATATTTATTCCAAAAATAGCTATGAATGGTGCCGAAAAAAAAGGAAATCCCCTTAAAGACTGGGAATAAAATTCCAGAGGTGATACCAGAATAAAAAATCAATAAATTTAAAACACCAAAATCAACAGCCGCATTAGTAAAACCAATAGCTGCAAATTTACCGAATTGGTTGAAAAAAATAAACCACTTTCCCAAGAAGTATCCAAGGTTAACTCCTAAAATCCAAAGAACCGGCACCCAAACCATCAGCCAAGCAAAAGAAATGCCCTTAAGTAGCGGGGTATTTAAAAAATCAAGTATTCGCCAAGCAATAAAACCAGCGTAAAAACCGGTAATCAGACTAAAAATTAAATCCTTTCTGGAAAACATCTTTTATCAATATATGAATTTATTTATCAGGAAATCTTTTAATTCTCTAAATGCAATCTTGACTCTCCTATTATTTTCAAAGATTCTTAAAGAAAAGTCAAAGACGAGCCTAGCCGTGGCCCTTCTTTTTACTTTTTCAAGATTCAGGACTTTTTGAGCCCGTTTTGGTGACTCGGCCCAGGCTAAAACCCGTACGTTTGATTCAAAATGACTGATGCCATCATGAACCCCCTTGCCAAACAAGGATAAATCTCTGATCAATTTAGAAAAACCAGTTCTTGTTACAGTGTGGGGATGAATATGACGGGCTAAAATTTGCAAAGCAATCCCCTCTTCTTCGTGAAGCTTCAAATCGCTGAATTTAATTGACGGGTGTCTTTTATGCAAGTAGATGGCGGCGTAGTACTTATCTTCCGGTAAAATTATCTCATCTGTTTTTGATAGATGAGGATTCCGCGTTAAAATCCCCTCGTATTTTTTAGGAATGGCAATATAATATTTGGCCACGTCATTTTTAATCACTTTCTCAAGACTGATATAAGGATCTCCGTATAAAAGTCGGTTCCAGCCCTCCAAATGCATGCTCCTGAAAACATTTATTAAGTCCGCTTCTTGGATGAACTGGTCTATTGATTTAATTGAAAAAAGCGACATGTTTATCGCTTTGGCTTTTCTTTCAGTTGTCTTATGATGTGAAAATAAAACCCAGAGTATAAAAATCAACAGAAGCGCTGTAAATATCATTTCAAACATTGTAATATTATTGTATCACTATGAGCACTAAAGAAAAGTGGATTTTAGTCGTAATTATTTTCATCGCTTTTATTTTTAGGTTTCAGCATATCCAGCTAATCCCGCCCGGACTTTATCCAGACGAAGCCATAAACGGGAATGACGCCCTGATGGCTTTAGAGACCGGCGATTATAAGCTTTTTTATCCAGACAATAACGGCCGCGAAGGCCTTTTTATAAATATTCAGGCCCAGTTTTTAAGAGTTTTTGGGGCGGAGCCATGGGTTTTAAGGATTGTTTCAGCAACCTTCGGTTTACTTACAGTTTTAGGTCTTTATTTTTTAGTCCGGCTTCTCTTTAACTGGCAAATTGCCTCAATCGCCAGTTTTTATTTAGCCGTCTCTTTTTGGCACGTGAATTTTTCCCGTATCGGTTTTCGGGCAATAATGATTCCGTTTCTAATAGTCTGGGGACTTTACTTTTTGTGGCGCGGATTAAGAAACTTTAAATTCGGGGATTTTACACTAAGCGGGGTATTTTTCGGGCTTGGACTGTATACTTATATTGCTTTCCGCTTCGTACCATTTGTAATTATCTTAATGTTGTTGAGCTACTGGTGGAGCATCAAAAGAGATTATGGCCATGAAAAGTATCTTCATTTAAGAAATGAATTTATCAGGCGGTTCGCCTTGTTTTCTTTGATAGCGTTTTTAGTCGCTTTACCGCTTTTATTTTATTTTTGGCAAAATCCAGCTGATTTTTTGGGCCGCGGAGGGCAAATTTCCATATTTAAAACCGAAGAACCCTTAAAAGAATTTATAAAAAGTTTAGGCCTGACTTTAGCTTCATTTAACTTCGCAGGTGATTTTAACTGGCGCCATAACTTTGCTGGCGAACCCTTGCTTTTTTGGCCCGTCGGAGTATTTTTTGTAATCGGCTTACTAAAAAGCATCACCAAGATGTTTAAAAAAATAAAACAACATGGCCATTCATCCACTTTGCATGTTTTACTTCTTTCTTGGTTTTTTATAATGCTTATGCCTTCCATTCTGACTTGGGAAGGAATTCCTCACGCCTTGCGTTCAATCGGCGTTTTGCCGGTAGTAATGATTTTTGCGGCTGAAGGCACTTGGTGGCTTTTTGAAACTTTAAT
>VMGG01000033.1 GCA_007376425.1 Parcubacteria group bacterium Gr01-1014_2
GATAAATTACGGAAAAGATTTAAATCATAACGATACTAAAGAAAAACTCCAGTATGATTTGTACTACATAAAAAATAGATCGTTCACTGTTGACTTGGCCGTGATTCTAAAAACTATAAAAACAGTTTTATCGGCGACTGGCTGGTAGTTTTCAACAACGAAAAAAGTTATCAACATATTGTTATAGAGAAAAAAATATTTTATTTTTAAGTTAGCACTCTCATTCGCATGAGCTCTGATAAGGAGGCCCCGAAAAAAAATGTCTGACAAGAATCTTGAGATCATTGCGAAGCCAAACCAAAAAGAAATCGCTTCACCGCCCAAACAACCCAAACAAGAAGACAAACACCGGAGGTATCATTATGTCCAGGGAGAAGAACCAGAAAGTTCTTCAGTCTCTTCTTTCGCGCGCGGCAGAATGGGCACGGTCTCTGAATAGACCAGCGATTTCTAAACAAGAACGGGATTCTAAACGAGTCCCGTCTCTTTTTTATTTACCCCCACACTCATGCATGAGTGTGGGGGTTTATTCTTTATAGGAATAAACACCCAGATGCCTTGGCCGAATAACGAAGGCCAAATCTTATTCAAAAACGGCACGCCCTCGTATAATTTAAGAGTGTAATTTTTAAAGCCCAGTTGGCTAAGCCACCATTTCATATCTTTGACCGTCCAAAATCTCAAATGCTCGGACGGATTCACTCTCCACTGAAGAGGAAATCTCCCAAATAAAAGACGAAGTCGGTGAGCAAAGAAACCGGTATTAGGCACAGAAAAAAACACTCCTTTTTGGGCATGTCCTGCGGCCCATTTGATCAAATCTTCAGAATCGGAAAAATGCTCGATAACTTCGAATATTAAAACATAATCAGCAGCCGGAAGTTTATTTAGTGTCTCGGTTTTTGAAATATCGCCCATGATAGTTTCTATATTATTTTCTTTGGCAAAAGCCAGCGCTTTTTCGGAAATATCAATTCCGATAAGTTTATCCATCGGCCTAGCGCTATTAATATAGCTAAGCAAGGCTCCGTTGCCGCATCCAATGTCTAAGACTGAACTATTTTTTTCTAAATATTGAAGAGTCAAATCAGCTCTTTTTTTTTGGAAAGAATTTAATTTTGTTTTTGAATCTAACCCTCGAGAATGCCAATAAGCAGCGTAAGAAACGTCATGAACCTCCAATTTAGGATAGGAAAAAATCAATTTTAGCCATTGTTTTAATTTCCACATAGTTATTTGTAAGCAACCAAAAGAGAAATTTCTTTTGGAAACGGATTAACTTCCTTTACAAAAACTCTATTTCTAGATGCCAAAATAAATTTATGATTAAACCTCGGTGAGGGAATAAATTTATTAAAATATAACTGGACTGAAATTGGCAAGTCAGATAAAAAAATCTTTATCGCCCTGAAAATTAAATTTTTACTTATCGTCTTGGCTAAATAAAAGTATTCGGCCCTGGGGAAACCGCTATCTCGAAACGCATAAAGCCAATCTTTTAAACGATACTCCTTTTCATCGTTCATTCTTCGAGTAAACTTCTGATTAACCGGCCGGCCGATCTGTTTTTTAAATTCATCGTCATATTCAGAATCAAGCAATTCATCTAAATCTTGTCTGGTAAAATAATCAGGCCGGGCCTTATCAAAACAAAAAATAAAACCTCCTTTTTTTAATACGCGATTGCACTCTTTCAAAGTTTTCTCAAGATTATCAGAATGATGCAAGGAAAAAAAATCAAAAATGAAGTCAATTGATTCGTCCGGCAGCTCTATGTTGTCGAAACTACCTATCGCGCCGATTACTTTGCTTTCTCGGCTTCCCAAAACATATCCGGCTACTTTTGGCATTAATAATTCCACTATCGGCCGGCAGACCTCGACCGCGTACATCTTTTCGACCGAATCTCTCTTGGCTAAAACCGAACTTAAAGTCCCGGGCCCGGAACCGACCTCCAAACCAACTCCTCTGATTTTACCTTTCAAGAATTTTCTTTCGACAAAGCTAAAAAAACTCTCAATATCTTCTATTTTGATATTTGGTGCCACTCCGTCAAAAGTAACCTGACGGATAATTTCCAATGGCTCCTTATCTTTTAAATTAACCGCAAAACGAGTCCGGTAATGCTCTGCGGCTTCTTTTTTCAGTTCTAGATTGATAGACCAATGTAATATTTCCATAAGTAAGCCTAATCTTTTTATCACTTTTTTTATTAAAAATAAAGTCGATTAAAGAAAAAGGTGACCGACATAGAGCCGGTCACCTCACCATTAGCTAACAATCTCGATCAGGGCGTTAGCTGCCCTATCTGTAGCACTGGCTTCAGGCATCTGCCAGTTGCGACGCAAGACAGGAAACTTCTCCTGATCCAAAGCATCAGAAATGGCTGAAGACCAATCATCTGCCGTTCTTACCGCCAAAGCCTCGCCTGCCTGAACGTCAGGAAGATAGTCGGGCGGATTCAGCCGCAATGATTCTTCAAACCACTGCCTGACTCGCGAGCCCATCAAATGGATCACCGGCGGACCGCCCATCAGCCAGTTCTTGATGTCATCGGTCGCCGTGATTGAAATGACAACGTCAGAGGCCAAACACAGTTCTTCGCCACTTAAGTTGTCAGCTCTAACCAACCTTGCTCTATTTCTAAAACAAACCTCCTTGAGCTTGGAATGGATTCCCTGGAAATAGCCAATCCTTATCTTGTCTAATTTCGGATGGACCCGGGGAATAAAGACTGGCTTAGGCACCGCATTCATTGCCTCAATGCCTTGTTCCATCATCTCTAAATCCTCTTCAATCACTTCCGGCATGCCTTGGGAAAACCAGAGAAAAACTTTTTCATCATCTTGAATCCCAAGGGCTTGACGCTCGTCTTTTCTGATTTGTTCCTTCCGGGGAATCAGCTCCAGTAATGGATCAAAAGCCGGCTGGCCGACAACCTTTACCCGGTCAGGATCAAGCTGCGGCCGAAGAAAACGAATCGCTCCGGCATGGGCTTCATTAATTGCAAACCAGAAATCTGCAATGTCTTCACACCACTTGTAGCCGTGGTTGAAAAAGCCGTCAGCGCCGAACACCACCGGCTTAATGCCGTAAAAAGCCCGAGCATAGGATTTTTCAACTTTGTTGGCGCTGGCGCAAGTGCTGATAAAAACAAGGTCTGTTCCGTCAGCCGGCACATGGCATAGCCCAGAAGCCGATTTGAACTGAACCTCGAAACCAATTCGGGCCTCAAGCAAAACCTGATACCCGATACCCTCTCCGTCAGCCACAAAACTTACCTGATGGCCGAGATTTGTAAGCTCTTGAGCTACCGGAACCATCATTTTCGTCGAACCGATATCGCCGCAGACAAAAAGAAAACTCTTAGCCAAACACCACCCCCTTGTTAAGTTACCGCAAGTAGAATATAAGATATCTTAATTTTTGTCAACAAAAAACCGCCTTAGCGGATTAATGAAAAAATTTAAAAAATTAATTAAATTTTCCTTAGTTTCTCCTTAATCGGTATCTCCGAAGGCCAAACCCGTTTTACTCCGTCGCCGAAAGCCCGCTCCATCTCCCGAACTTCGCTGATAAGCTGGGCAAACTCCTGCGGTTCTAAACTAGCCGACTGATCAGTACCAAACATTTTTTTATCCAAAGTGCAAAATCAAAGGAACACTAGATAAAACACTGACCGCATTTTTTACTTCTTCCATCGTACTCATTCCCGTAGAGGCAATAACCGGTCTGCCGGCCTCTTTAAGTTTTTTCAAAATACCGAAATGAGTAAGCATGGCTGAAGCCACTTTGTGGCAGGGTGGATTGAATTCTTCAAGAAAATCCACGCTGACTTCGTCCCAAGACGAAGCAAACCAAAAAATCCCTTTTCCTTTGCAGTATCGGTCAATCTCTTGGTATTCACTTTTGGTGAATTCTAAAGCCCATTTTAAATCGCCGTTGGTTGAATCTTTGAA
>VMGG01000010.1 GCA_007376425.1 Parcubacteria group bacterium Gr01-1014_2
GCATTGACGGTTTTAAAAAACAATGTTAGCATAAAATAAAGCACTTTAGGAGGCTTCTGATGACAAAAATCAGGGTTCCGGCGGCGACGTGGAAGAGGACTGGCGCGATTCTTGTCAGCCTCGGATTCTTGTTTGTCGTGGTCGGCGCCGGGACAAGCGACCGGGCCAGTGCCATGGGAATGCCGTCGCTTTTTGACGGCGCGGCTCTTGGCATCATCGGACTACTCCTTTTCGCGGCCGGAGCAGTCCTCCTGGCCGAGAAAGGATAATAGTTCGATGAACCGTGACCCGAAAAGCCCGCCGTTCCTCTTCGGAGGTTCGGTGGGTTTTTTTCAAAACAAAATTTGCTTGAATAAACTTTTTATGATAAAATTTCGATTAAGAAATCAGCATAAATATATGGCTCTTATTCCCAAAGAAAAAACAAAGATAATCCAAAAACATTCGCTTCACGGAAAAGACACTGGTTCGTCTGAAATCCAGGCGGCTTTATTTACCGAAGAAATAAAGAGATTGATAAAACATTTAAAAGACCATCCGAAAGACCATTCTTCGAGGCGCGGACTTTTAAAAATTGTTTCAAAAAGAAAAAGACTACTGGACTGGCTGAAAAAAGAGGATCCTAAAAAATATAGTTCAATAACCAAAGAATTGGGATTGAGAAAATAATTTTTTAATGCCTTATAAATTTGCTTCACTTACCTCGGCGCTGCCGAAACTTTTCGCCGCTTCGAAAAAAACCCAAACCGTCTCTGTTTTTGTCGATGCCCAAAATATGTACCACTCGGCTAGGAATTTGTATAAAGCCAGAGTAAATTTCAAAGAACTTCTGAAATTTGCAGTTGACGGAAGAAATCTGGTTAAGGCCAATGCTTACGTGGTTAAAAGCGACGTCCCGGAAGAGCAGGGGTTTTTTGAAGCCTTGGAACGCTCGGGTTATTACTTGAAAATGAAAGACCTTCAGATTTTTCCGGGCGGAATGAAAAAAGGCGACTGGGATGTCGGTATCGCCATTGATGCCATCAGCATGATCCAAAAAACCGAGATAATGGTTTTAGCCACTGGAGACGGCGACTTTGTGCCTTTGCTTGAATACCTAAAGCATCAAGGCGTGACTGTTGAAGTAATTGCTTTCCGAAGAAGCACCTCGGCCAAACTAATCCAAGCGGCAGACAAATTTTACGACATGGAAGAAAGTGCAGAAAGATTTCTTTTAAGAAAATAATAGTTCGACAGGGGCTTCGACTGAGCTCAGCCGAATGTCCTCACTATAAATGGCTGAAATCAAAAAATTCTCAACTGAATATGGCGGCAGGAAACTGGAAGTGGAGATAGGCAAACTGGCCGAACAAGCAGACGGCGCTTGTTTTATTAAATACGGCGAGACTTCGGTTTTAGTCACGGCAGTGATGAGTGATTCCCCGCGGGCCGTCAATTACATGCCCCTCATCGTCGATTATGAAGAAAGATATTATGCGGCCGGAAAAATAAAAGGCTCGAGATGGATAAAGCGCGAGACCCGGCCGGGCGAAGAAGCAATTCTGCACGCCCGGGTAATCGACCGAACCATCAGGCCACGCTTTGACCAAAGAATCAGAAATGACATCCAAATCGTGGCCACGATTCTTTCTTTTGACAATGAAAATGATCCTGACATTCCGGCTCTTATCGGCGCTTCTTTAGCCTTAATGATTTCTGATATTCCTTTTTCGGGGCCGGTGGCCGGAGCCAGAGTTTCAGAAGTAGAGGGCAAATTAATTTTAAACCCAAATTACGAAGAACTAAAAAAATCTAATTTTGACTTAGTGGTTGCCGGAATTGACGAAAAAGTTAATATGCTTGAATTTCAAGGCGAGCAAGTGCCAGAAGACAAGGTTCTTGAAGCGATTGAATTCGGCCATAAAGAATATCGGAAAATAATAGAATTCCAAAATAAAATAGCCGAGGAGCTGAAACCCAGAAAAAGAGAGGTTGAAGTTTTTGAACCGGATGAAAGAATACTTAGCGAAATAAAAAGCTTCTTAGGAAATAAGTTGGAATCTATTCTTTATGAAAGCAATGGCAAGGCCGAAATCCGAGAAAAGCTGGTTGTCTTGAGAGGATCTTTGGCTAATTTATTAAAGGAAAAACACGGCGGCCAACCGAACTTAGAAAAAATTCTAACCGAGATGGAAAATATTTTCGGCCGGGAAATGGATGAGATCGTCCGTAAAAATATCTTGGAAAAGGGAAAAAGATCTGACGGCAGAAAACTGGATGAACTAAGACCTCTGACTATTGAGGCTGGAGTTTTGCCTCGAACCCACGGTTCAGGAATCTTCCAAAGAGGCGAAACTCAAGTTTTAAATATCCTAACTTTGGGAAGTCCCGGGAAAGAGCAATGGATTGAAGAAATGGAAATTGAAAAGAAAAAATATTTCATGCATCATTACAACTTCCCGCCTTATAGTTCCGGAGAAACAGGCCGAATCGGCTTTCCGGGCCGCCGCGAAATCGGCCATGGGGCTTTAGCCGAGAAATCCCTTGAGCCGGTAATTCCAACCAAAGAAAATTTTCCTTACACCATCAGGCTGGTTTCTGAAACCTTGTCATCCAACGGCTCAACTTCAATGGCTTCGGTCTGCGCTGCGACTCTGGCCTTAATGGACGGAGGCGTACCGATCAAAGAACCAGTCGCCGGAATCTCAATCGGCTTAGTCCTTTCTCCGGATGGAAAAGAATTCAAGCTTTTAACCGATATCCAAGGCGAAGAAGACCATCACGGCGATATGGATTTTAAAGTGGCTGGCACTAAAAACGGAATCACCGGCATTCAGCTCGACGTCAAAACAGAAGGACTGACCAAAGAAATAATAGAAAAAACATTTGACCAAGCCCGCAAAACGCGGCTAAAAATTCTTGAAGAAATGAAAAAAGTAATTGCCGCGCCCCGAAAAGAACTCTCGCCTTTTGCCCCGAGAGTCTATAAAATCCAGATTAATCGCGAAAAAATCAGGAACGTAATCGGACCGGGCGGCAAAATTATTAACGAAATTATTGCCCAGACTGGCGTGAATATAGACATTGAAGATTCGGGCTTGGTATTTGTGACTTCTGAAAAAGAAGAAGGAGCTAAAAAAGCTCTGGAATGGATTAGTAACCTGACCAGAGAAGTGAAAGCTGGAGAAGTTTTTGAAGGAATCGTCGTTAAAATAATGGATTTCGGCGCTTTTGTGGAACTCTTCCCGAATCAAGACGGCTTAGTCCATATCTCCGAAATATCGGATAAACATATAGACAATGTGTCAGATGTAATGAAAATCGGAGACGTAGTTAAAGTCAAAGTCAAAAAAATCGACGAACACGGCCGGGTCAGCCTGACAATGAGGTTCTAAAACTTATTCACAGCCAACCATTTATCATCTCTTTCAAGAAAAAGTATAATAGTTTCAATGGATGAAACTAAACCTACGGATCAAAAACCTTCTTTAGAACCTCCAAAAGATATTGAGGGTTTACTTAAGGATTTGCCAAAAATCAATCCTCCCCCGCCTCCGCCTTTGACGCCGCCCCGCTCAGCGGGGCAATCAGGGACGCTTAGCGTTCCGCACCCGCTCAGCGGGGCAAATGAGACGCTTAGCGTCTCGCCTAAACCCTTGACTCCCCCTGCTTCGCAAAATTCCCCGCCTTTGCTCAAAGCTCCCACCGACGCTAAAGCTGTGGCGGGCAGGCCGGAGGGCACCGCAAAACCACCTGTTCCGTCTTCTCCTTCAACTCAAGTAAACCAACAAGACAAATTCAAGTCTCTAATCCGGACAATGGGCGAGGATCTTGAATTGGCTAAAAAAGGAGCAAAGCCTGAATCAAGGCCATTTGAAATAAAACCGCCGCCGAATATTCCTAAAGTTACGCCAATTCAACCGCCAAAGCCTTTAACTCCGCCCTCTTTAGAAGTTAAGCTTGGACCAGCAGAAAGAACAAGATCATTAGAATTACCTAAACCAAAAGCTCCTTTTATTGACATATCAAGAGCAAAAAAATCTTATTTTTTAAAAATCTTAATTCCGATATTAGGAATAGTTATTGTTTTTGCCGGCGTTTGGTATTTCATGCTTAGAAATAATGAAATAGCAGATACTACTCCGACCATTACCCCGACTCCAAGACCAACCCCGATCTCAAAAACACTTTCCGAATTAATTCCCCTATCCAGCCAAATCACCATCTCTTCTGCTGAAAATTTTCTGACTGCTTTGAATAATGGAATAAAATCGGCCACTTTGACTAATGGAGGCTGGTTAGCTTTAAATCTTGTTGATCAAAACGAAGTTAAATATTCATTGAATCAAATTTTCCAAAAATTAAATATTACTTTGCCCAACGGCATCCTGGAAAATTTGGACTCAACAAATTGGACGCTTGCGGTTTACGGCCAAAAAGAAATGTATGATTCGAAAGGCCTGCTAAGCTTTAACCTAACTCCGAAACCAAAACTTGGCTTGATTGCCAAAACAAATTTTCCATCATCTCTAAGAAGCGCTTTAAACAACTGGGAAATCACAATGACCGATGGATTTAAAAATGTCCTCGGCCTAGACCCTCAAAAAGCACCGACTCAAACATTTTTGGATAATATTTACTATGGAGCAGAAATCAGATATAGGAACTTTTCTTACGCCGATAACAGCATTGATTACACGATTCTTAATTTATCGGAATTTGGTTCAAACTACTTAATCCTAACAAACTCGAGAGAAAGTATTTACTCGGCTATTGACCTCTTGCAGAATCAGTAATATTTTTGACTTGGAAGTGCAGAAAGAGCATAATTGGGCTAAGAGCATTAGCCGCTATTTTTGATATATGGAACAAAAACAGCTTGAACAACTCAAAAAAAGCTTAATCGAAGAAAAAAATAGAATTGAGAAAGATTTAGGCGAAATCGGCCAGAAAAACCCGAAAGTCGAGGGTAATTTTGATGTTCGTTTCCCTCACTACGGCCAAGGCAAAGACGAAAATGCCCAGGGAGTCGCCGAATTTGAAAAAAATAAAGCTCTTGAAGCAAATCTTGAAAAAAGGTTAAACGAAATAAATGAAACGCTTAAAAAAATAGAAAAGGATGATTATGGAGTCTGTCAAAACTGCTCGTCTAAAATCGAGGGGCCGAGGCTAAAAGCAATGCCCACCGCGGCTCTTTGCGTCTCTTGCGCAAAAATTCAAAAATAAAATGGCGACCTCTAAAATCTTCTCGGCGGCCATCCTTGGCCTTGATGCCATACCAATAGAAGTTGAAGTTGATACCTCCCGGGGCCTGCCCTCTTTTAATATTGTCGGTTTGCCGGATAAGACAGTTCAAGAATCAAAAGACCGGATAAATTCAGCCGTAAAAAATTCCGGTCTTTTAAATCCTAAAAAAGAAAACTTAAAAGTCGTGGTTAACCTTGCCCCGGCTGATATAAAAAAGCAGGGGCCGATTTATGATCTGCCGATCGCAGTTTGCTACATCTTGAATACCAAGCAAGTTGAATTTGATCATAAAGATAAAGTTTTTGCCGGGGAACTGGCTTTGGACGGCTCCCTAAGGAGCATCGGCGGCGCCCTTTCGATTGCCATAATGGCTAAAGAGTCGGGATTTAAAGAATTAATCCTGCCAAAACAAAACTCAAAAGAGGCGGCCGTTATAAAAAATCTAAGAGTCATAGGAATAAATAATATTATAGAACTGGTAAATTATCTAAATGGAAAAATCTTCATTGAGCCGGAAAAAACAGCTGACTTTTCTGAACTGCTGAAAGAAGAAAACTATGATTTGGATATTTCCGAAATCAAAGGTCAGGAAACAGCCAAAAGAGCTTTAACTATTGCCGCGGCGGGAAGCCATAATATATTACTCACCGGGCCGCCGGGCGGCGGGAAAACCATGCTCGCCAAAGCCCTGCCTTCAATTATGCCAAAACTTACTATTGAAGAAGCTCTTGAAATAACTAAAATATATAGCGTCGCTAATTTCTTTAAATATTCAGAAAACGGAAATAATTACTTGATAAACCAAAGAAAATTCAGAAATCCCCACCACAGCGCTTCGGCCGCAGCTTTAATCGGCGGCGGAACCAATCCAAAGCCCGGGGAAATAAGTTTGGCTCACCGAGGCGTCTTGTTCCTGGATGAATTCCCTGAATTCAACCGCGATGTCATTGAATCTTTAAGACAGCCCCTGGAAGAAGGCCGAATTACTGTTTCCCGAGCTAATCATTCGGCTAGCTATCCGGCAAGGTTTTTATTAATTGCTTCGATGAATCCCTGCCCTTGCGGAAATTATCAAAATCCCATAAAAGAATGCATCTGTTCTCCGGGAACAATTTTAAGATACCAAAAAAAGATTTCGGGTCCGATTTTAGACAGATTTGACATTAAGCTTGATATTCCCCAGGAGAATCCAAAAAAACTAAAAGACGAGCCGAATTATCAGGAATCAAAGAAAATAAGAAAAGAGGTTGAGGCCGCCCAAGAAAGAGAGCTTCAAAGATTTAAAGGCCTTGGTATTTTTACCAATTCAGAAATGACTAATCGTCAGGTAAGGGAATTTTGCAAAATTGATGAACCGACCCAGGAATTTTTAGATAATTATGTTTCAGTTAAAAAGCTAAGCCATCGGTCTTATTTTAAAATTCTAAAACTGGCCAGAACCATTGCCGATTTGGATGAAAAAGAGAAAATCAGCTTAGAACATATTCAGGAAGCAGTGAACTATAAAAACGATGAGGTGTTAAGTATTTAGCGAAAAGCTTACTCGGCATATGTCTTCGGGCCCATTGGGCAATGCCTTTCAGGAAACGCTCGGCCTCGCACAACTTTAATAATTCTCTTATCTCTCTGTTTATCAAAATAAACCCTCGTTCATCCATCGCCTCGCTACCTATCTTATCTTCTCTTTACGGCTCGGCTCCGGATGTTCCTGAGAAGGCATCGCCCAACGGGCCCTATTTAAGCCGGGGGATGTCTGGCGAGCAGTATTAATTCTGAACGAAAAGCCCGCAGGGTATAGCCATTGAGAAAGTTCTGGAGACCGAGCAGCAGGGTAAGTCAAGATTGTTTAACGAAATCGCTGAAAGCGATTTCTAGTCTTGACTTTGCGAGGTCGCAAGTACAGTGAGCGAAACTCGCTGGGTTTCGCGAACGGTTCCGAAATGGCTGTACCCGAGAGGCTTTTCGCGAACCGGATACTCCCGCGTGGCGCTTTAATCGGCTATACCGAAGCTAAATTCTCGCGAAAGGATTCCTGGCCCCATGTACTTCAAAGTGGAGATGACAGCCGGTGGAAAGACCGGTTGAACCCATTAAACCGATGAGCTGACCTTTTAAGATTGTGTCGCCCCCAGAAATCAAAAGCCTTGATAAATGCGCATATAAAGTGTAAATTTCATTGCCATGGGAAATTTTTATATATTTCCCGGCGCCGCCGTTCCAGCCGCTTTCATTAGCGGCAATAACTGAACCGGCCGCAGATGCATAAATCGGGGTGCCGCAAAGGTTGGCTACATCAATTCCATTTCGGCCGTGAATCCGGCGCCAGTTATAGCCTTGAACCGGCAAAAAGAAAAAACTTCCGAGATCTGGCAAACGGACAAAACGAACATTAGAACTATAGGCCACGTATTGTCCGGCAATCTGTATTTTTCCATCAGGCACGATAATCTCTTGGCTAAGCTTTAAAGAACCATCTTTCGGCAGTCCGTTAAATTCAATGATTTTTTCTTCAGAGGCCGAATATTTTTTGGCGATTGATTTGATGCTGTCCCCGCTTTTAACAACATGGATCACCCCGGAAACCGGAAGAATCTTCAATTCTTGACCAAGACTCAAATAATCGCTATCTTTTAAGTGGTTGGCCCAAATTAAAGAATTGACGCTAATTCCAAAATCATTGGCCACCTGGCTCAAAGTGTCTCCTGGCTGAACCGTGTATTCGACAACCTGATTCCTCTGGATATTATCAAAAACAGAAACAATGGTTTGATAAGGGAGGAATGAGTCTTGAAAAACATTTTGAGACGAATTAGTGCTACTGGCCTGAATCGAATGGGCTTGATTTAAAAAGAAATTATTTTCGTCTGGTTCAGCGCCTAAATCAATAAGGGCGGCGGTTTCTTCAATATAGTCCTCAAGAGCCTGGCCTAAAATAGTAGTCTGCCCCTGGCCAGAAGAAGTTTTAAAAGAAAATAAAAGAATAGCCGACATTATCAAAACCATTAAAACTAATCGGTCATTCTCGGCATAGGGTTTGTACTTACCAAAAGTTTTCCTGAAAAATCCTAATAAAAACATATGGATAAGAATCCATATAATTGCTTCGCTCGGATGAACTGAAATAACTTTCAATCATCCTCGCTTACAATTATAAAAGCCCTCTTGCGAGGACTACAAATATTGTAGGGAAAATAATAGTAATGTCAAATTAAGATATTAACATCTAAACATGACAGTTCCAAGAAAACACACCACTAAAAGCGCTCAAGGCCAAAGAAGACAGCATTTGAAAATCAAAAAAGTGGTCCTTTGGCCTTGTCCAAAATGCGGTAATCCCAAAATGTCTCATAAGATGTGTAAAACTTGTGGCTTTTATAAGCATCAGAATGCTTGAAATTGGTTCACTCGTACACAATTAAAGCAAGCTTTCATTGTGTACTCGCTGCCAATTATAAATAGCAAATAAACAATAAATTATGGCATCAAGACACTTAGCTCGCTCAATTGCAATTCAATCCCTTTACGAGTGGGATTTTAAAAACTGCAACGATAATCTTTTGCCCCAAATTATTGAACGAAATCTTGACCAGTTCGGCCCGGGCCTCAAAGAAAAAGAATTTGTTTCGAGCCTTGTAAATGGTGTAATAAATCATCGCCGCCAGCTCGATAATATAATTGAAAAAGCGGCGCCGATGTGGCCCATTGATCAAATAGATATGATTGACCGAAATGTCCTTCGCCTTGGGCTTTATGAACTCATCTTTGAAAATAAAGAAGAAGTTCCGCCAAAAGTGGCGATCAATGAAGCAATTGAACTGGCCAAAAGTTTTGGCGGAGAAAGTTCTGGTAAATTCATAAACGGCGTATTAGGAACGGTTTATAGGGAAATGGAGAAAAAAGAAAATTCCAAATCACAAATTCCAAATGACAAATAAATTCCGAATTCCAATAATCAATGTCCTAAACGTTTTGGTCATTGGAATTTAACCAACCATGGACTTAGAAAAACTGCAAGAATTAGAACACAGGATTGGAATCAATTTTAAAAATCGCGACCTTTTGCTTGAGGCCCTGACTCATCGCTCTTATCTTAATGAAGAACCTAATTGGCATCTAAACCACAATGAGCGGCTTGAGTTTTTAGGCGACGCGGTTTTGGAATTAATTGTCACCGAACATCTTTTCAAAAAATATAATGACCCGGAAGGAACTTTGACTTCCTGGCGGGCGGCTTTAGTCAATTCATCAATGCTTTCTGAAATTTCAAAAAAAATAGACTTAAATGAATATGTTCTCCTTTCTTACGGCGAGAAAAAAGATGCTGGCCGAGCCAGGCAGTATATATTGGCTAATGCCCTTGAAGCATTGATCGGGGCAGTTTATTTGGATAATGGCTATGAAGAAACAAAAAAATTAATAGAACGGCTGATTCTGCCTGAATTCCCAAGAATCGTTGAACAAAAACTCTATAAAGATGCAAAATCCTCATTCCAAGAAGAAGCCCAAGAAAAAATAGGCGCTACTCCGACTTATAAGGTTTTAGACCAGTGGGGCCCAGACCATTCCAGGACTTTTAAAGTCGGGGTCTATTTAAATGAGGAGCTTATCGGAATCGGATTTGGACCTTCAAAACAAGAAGCCCAGCAAAAAGCCGCCGAAGATGCTCTTCACAAAAAAGAATGGAAATGATAATATTTTAACAGTCATGAATGAAAAGCATACTGACCAGGAATTCATAGAATACATTGTCAAATCACTGGTTACCCATCCAGAAGAAGTAGTGGTTGAAAGAAAAGTTGACGAAATGGGCGTCCTTTTGACCTTGAAAGTTAACCCTGAAGACATGGGGCTGGTTATTGGGAAAAGAGGCTCGACTGCCGGAGCAATCAGAACTTTGGCATGGATTATCGGCCTAAAAAACCATGCTTATGTAAATTTTAAGATTGCTGAACCAGAAGGATCAACCCATTCAAAAACTTCAGGGTTGACCCTGAGCGGTGTCGAAGGATCAATGAGGCCAGTAAGAAAAAGTATGGAATCAGTGGTTGACGAATTAAAATCATAAAGTTTGAGGTAATTACAATTTTTCCGGAAATTTTTGACTCTTTCCTCAAAGAGTCGCTTTTATATAAGGCCCAAGAGAAAAAGATAATCCAAATAAAGATTCATAATTTAAGAAATTGGGCGGCCGGCAAACACCAAGTCGTTGCCCTTCGACAGGCTCAGGGCAATCGTGAGCCACGTCGAATGATTGATGATAAACCCTTTGGCGGCGGTCCGGGCATGGTTTTAAAGATTGAACCAATATGTAAGGCAATCAAAGAAATTAAAAAGAAAGATGCGAAAATAATATTCCTCTCGCCACGAGGCAAAAAATTCACTCAAAAAACAGCTCAAAAGTGGGCCAAAGAACTAAAACAGCTCATAATTATTTCTGGGCGTTATGAAGGGATTGATGAAAGAGTCAAAAAAATAGCTGACGAAACAATTTCAGTCGGCGATTTTATTACTTTAGGAGGCGAAGTCCCGGCCATGGCCATCATTGAAGCAGTAGCAAGGCTAATCAAAGGCGTAGTTGGGAAAAAAGAATCAATAGAAAAATTAGATTTTCCGCAATATACGAGGCCGGAAGTTTTTTCTCCCCCGCCTTCGCCAAGGCTTCGGCGGGCAAGTAAAAAAGGAATAAAATGGAGGGTGCCGAAAGTTTTGGTTTCCGGCAATCACAAAAAAATACAAGAATGGCGAGATAAAAAAGCCAAAGAAATTAAATGAATACTAAAGAACTCGGGTTCCTTGCTGAGGGAATTGCCAGGCATTACCTCATCAAAAAAGGCTATAAAATTTTAGCGGCAAACTACAAAATGAGTTTTGGTGAAGTAGACATTGTCGCCCAGAAAGACGATGTGGTGATTTTCGCAGAAGTAAAAGCCAATAATAAATTATATGAAGGCCTTGAACCGGAAATGAGAGTTGATTACAAAAAGAAAAATAAATTAATCGGGCTGGCGACGGCCTATATGTTAAATAAAAAATTGTCTGACTTCCCCTGGCAGATAGATATAATCTCGGTAATCTTTGATTCGGAAAACAAAAAAGCTAATATTAAACATTTCAAAAATGCGGTCAATAATTACTGAAGGTGTCAAAGAAACTAAAAAACTGGCTGCTGAATTGGCTAAAAAGTTGACCAAGAAAAAAATAAGTAAAGCTTTAGTTGTGGCTTTATCCGGAGAACTCGGAAGCGGCAAAACAACTTTTACAAAAGGGTTTTCGCGGGCGCTGGAAGTAAGAGAAAAAGTTCTTAGTCCAACATTCGTTCTGATTCATAGACACAAGCTTCAAGTTTCACGTTTTAAGTTTCAAGTTTTATATCATATTGACGCTTATCGTCTGAAATCCGGTAAAGATTTATTAAAACTGAACATCAAAGAAATCTTTAATAATCCAAAAAATATTGTTCTGATTGAATGGGCAGACAGAGTAAAAAAAATCATCCCAAAAAATGCAACTTGGATCCACTTTGATCATTTAGGGGAAAATAAAAGAAAAGTCATAATTCGCTAATTTTATTTTCTTCATCAGCCAATAAATAATTTTTAACTAACTCCTTTTTAATTTTCTCGGTATTCCCATGTTTTAATAAACCAGTATAAGAATTAAAAGTTTCGAGCCGGGGATTAAACTTAATTTTCCTCATCATTCTTCTTTTGGTGGCAGTTCTAAGAATTCTATGGTCCGGAAAATTAATCCAGCCGAGAAAATCTAAACCAGAAGCAAGAGTTTTAATAAAGACTTTATCGGGATGAAGCTCTAATTTTAGTTTCTCACGCAAGAATTCTCTAATTGGATTGATTAAATTTTCCAGCCAATTCTTGCTTTCTGACAAAATCACGAAATCATCGGCATACCTAATATAATACTTGACCTTCAGTTTATGTTTAACAAACTGATCAAATTCGTTCATGTAAATATTGACTAGTAATTGAGAGGTGAGATTACCAAGAGGCAAACCTGTATTCGGCTTAGACGAAAAGCTTATAATCACCTCTTCAAGAAGCCAAATGATGTTTTTATCAAAAATATACTCTTTTAAAATATCGACTAAAATTTCGTGATTTATGTTTTCAAAAAATCTTTTAACGTCGCATTTTAATATCCAACAGGTTCTTGTATGATTTTTGCTGACTCTGTAAGCAAACAAGCGAAATCTGTTTATGGCTTTGAGATTAGCTTTGCCAACTCTGCAAGAAAACGAATCGGCGATAAATGTTTTATCAAAAAATTGATAAAGTTTCCTATAAATAGCATGGTGTAATAATCTGTCTCTGACGGTTGGTTTATGGATATTTCTCGGCTTGGGGTCATTTATATTAAAAGCTTCGTAGCCGCCGTGGTTATATTTGAAGCTTTTTAGGTCGCGGTGAAGCACCAGAATATTATTGAGTAAACTAAAAGTAAAATCCTGAACATCTTTTTTATCTTTTTTGCCCTTCACAAATTCTCTCCAGGCATATAAAATATTCTCAACGCTGACGATTTCTTCAAAACTATGGCCGAATTTAATTTTCATAAAAAAGATACTTTTAAGCCCCCCCCCCAGACTTCTGCCGGTTTTGGAAAAAGCCAAAACAGTTTACAAAAAGTGGATTGAAACACACCGTAATCTTCCAAGAACGCAAAGATTCGGCATCGGGTCTAAAACAGATTTTTTGTTCTTGGAACTCCTTGAATTATTAAGAAAAGCGATGTATGCACCGATGCAGATAAGGATTGAATTACTTCAAGAAGCATCCGGTAAAGTTGATTCTATCCGTTTTTTCTTCCAGCTTTTATGGGAAGCGCAACTCGTTCCAAATAATCAATATATTTCTCTCGGGAGTGAAATTGAAAATTTAGGCAAAATGATCGGCGGCTGGAAAAAAGGTCTCGTATCTAAACAAATGAAACCGAGCACATAAAAACTATGTGCTCGGAAAGAAGAGAATAGCGAGAGAGAACCTGGTTACCCTGATTCCACTCGTTCGGGTTCTCAACCGAGTTGGCGTTCACGTTCCAGCCGTCGTCGTTCCAGTTCGCGTTCACGGCCCAATGTACGATATGCCGTCTATGCCACTGCCCTTTGAAGGCTTTTCCGATCTCGGGGCTGTATCGTATTCGGAGCCCTAAAAGCTCTTTAGTATATCGCACCGATTCTTTTTCTTTTTTTAAAAAATAAATGGCAACTCTTGTCCAAGGCGTGCCCGGAGCAATTCCCTGCCAAGTATTTTTGAGGCGCTGCGCAAAAGCCGTAGCCGTCGCGCTTGAGCATTCCTTATTTTTATTTTACAAAAATCGAAGAAAAAACAAAAGACCCTCTTACTCCCCAGCACTTTTTGCAAAAAGTGCTGGGTTTCAGAGAGTCTGAGATTCAGAGGAATTCGGACTCAGAGAGTCAAAATTCCAAAGAATCAGCGAGAGAGAACCCGGTGACCCCGATCCCACTCGTACGGGTGCTCAACCGAGTTGGCGTGCACGTACCAGCCGTCGTCGAGCCAGGACGCGCGCACGGCCCAGAGGTTTCCATCTTTACCCTTAAGGTAGAAGATGAACCATTCTCGGCTCTCACGGTTTTCCGCGAGGAACGCTCGGAACTGGGAGACCGAGATCTCGGCCTTGTCGCCGAGTTCGGCGAGGATAGGGGCGTCAAGAGACGCCTCCTCGAGTTTGCGGATTGCAAGCTCGGCATCCTCGGTCGCTACAACTTCCAAACCCAGCAACTGGGCATTGAAGTTGCCTCCCATCCAGACCACGCCCGCCTCATTGAAATATTCCTCGGAGGTGGTGACGGCCGGTTGGGCGGGCATCCGCACGGCGCGGAGGAAGGTGAGAATCGTCTCAAAGACGATCCTGCCCTGACCTCCGATGAAGCGCAGGAAGTTGTCCAAACCGCCTATGCGGTTGATGCAAGCTTCAGTCTGCCCCGCCGTAATGTCGTTATACTTGGCCATGTTTGCCTCCTTCGGCTGAAAGCCGAGGACTTCCCTCTACCCGAGGTTATGGGGCTAGGCCGGTTTACGATAGCCATAGCCAGAAAACACCTCTTATTAGTGCCTTTTGGCTATGGCTATTTCTCTAGCAAATAAGCTTATAAAAGTGCTGTTTTTACTATGTTTTAATTATATATCAAGTTAAGAAACTTGTCAAGTTCAAGCATTGGTTATTTTGGGCTATTGTTTTAATAGTCAAAATGCCTAAAAAACTAATCCTAATTGATTCCAACGCCTTGGTCCATCGGGCTTTTCATGCTTTGCCGCCGCTTAAAAGTCCGGCCGGGATCATTACCAATGCCATTTACGGCTTTTCTTCGACTTTGCTTAAAATGCTTAAAGACCTTGAACCGGACTATATCATCGCTGCTTATGACCTGCCTGGCCCGACTTTCCGGCATGAAGCCTATGAAAAATATAAAATCCACCGGGCTAAAACGCCGGAAGAACTTTCAAGCCAAATCCCCTACACTAAAAAAGTTTTAGAATCTTTTGGCATCCCCTCTTACGAAATGAAAGGTTATGAAGCTGACGACATCATCGGCACGCTAACTAACAAATTTAAAAAGGAAAAGGATTTAAAAATTATTATCGTCACCGGTGATTTGGACACTCTTCAATTAGTAGAAGGCAAGGAAGTCGTGGTTTACACAATGAAACGAGGATTAAGCGATACCATGATTTATGATGAAGAAGCAGTAAAAAATAGGTAGTTACTTAAAGAATTTGGCTCGATTGAAAACTTATACAAAGAAGTAAAATCACTAAAAACGAAGGTCAAAGAATCAATAAAGAAAAAACTCCTGGAAAACGAAGAACAGGCGCTTTTTTCAAAGCAACTCGCGATGATGGTCAAAGATTTGGATATAGATGTTGATTTAAAAAGGGCTGATTGGAAAAATAATTTTAATCGCCAAGATGTAGAAAATATTTTCAGGGAACTGAACTTCAGTAGCCTAATTCAACGAATTCCCGGATTAAAACCCACCCCCACTCTAAATCTTGAATCAAAACCGGAAAAAACAACTAAGCCTACAGGTAAAGAAATAACCAAAAAAACCAGAACACTCAACATATTGAGTGCTCGGCCGAGCACTAATAATATTAGCGCTCTGGTCCAGATCGCCGCTTGGCTTTTGAATTCAGAAATGAAGGAACCGACTTTGGATGAAGTTTACTTTGCCCAGTTCGGCAAAGTAGTTCCGGGCCAGAATCAGTCCGGACATATTTCCAAACTCTATAAAGTTTTATGGGAGAAACTCAAAGACGCTGATTTGATTAAAGTTTTTGAAGAAATTGAAGTGCCCTTGATTCCGGTTTTAGCCGAGATGGAACAAAACGGCATCAAAATTGACCAAAAAGCCATAAAAAAACTGGATGTTTTTGCTAAAAAAGAAATTGAAAAACTTGAAGATAAAATTTACAAACTGGCTAAAATTAAGTTCAACATCAACTCTACCCAGCAGTTGAGCGAGGTCTTATTCAACCGGTTAAAACTTAGCGGGAAAGTCAGGAAGACGCCCAAGGGAAAACTCTCAACCCGGGCCGGAGAACTGGAAAAACTTCGCGAGGCTCACCCGATTATCCCTTTAACCTTGGAATACCGCGAACTTCAAAAACTTAAAACCACCTATATCGAGCCGTTCCCGAAACTTGTGGGAAAAGACGGAAGAATTCACACCACCTTTATCCAGACTGGCACGGTCACCGGCCGGTTGGCTTCGCAAAATCCAAACCTCCAAAACATCCCGATAAAAACCGAGCTTGGTCAGGAATTCAGAAAAGTTTTTATCGC
>VMGG01000011.1 GCA_007376425.1 Parcubacteria group bacterium Gr01-1014_2
CGAAAACTAAGTCGCCGGCTTTGGCTTTTGGATTCAATACCTTAAAGAATCGGCCGGTTGATTATTCATCTCCATTTAAAAGAGGAGTTTGCATTAAGGTAACGACTACTACCCCAAAGAAACCGAATTCGGCTTTAAGAAAAATCGCCAGAGTCCGTTTGACCAATGGCCAGGAAGTTACAGCCTATATTCCCGGCATCGGCCATAATTTACAGGAGCACTCGGTTGTGGTTATTCGGGGCGGAAGAGTAAAAGACTTACCAGGCGTTCGATATCACATTGTTCGTGGAATTTTGGATTCAACCGGAGTGGAAGGCCGGAAACAGCAACGTTCTAAGTACGGAGCTAAAACGCCTAAATAGATATGAGACGAGGACAAGCACCAAAAAGAAAAATTGAGGCAGATATTAAATATCAAAGCGCTTTAGTCGCCAAGTTTATTAATTACATAATGAAGAGCGGGAGCAAAGTTATTGCCCGAGGAATAGTTTATGGCGCTTTAGATGAAATCGAAAAAAAGCTTGGCAAAAAAGCTTTGGAAGTTTTAGATCAAGTAAGTAGAAATGCCGGGCCAGAATTAGAACTTCGCTCGCGGCGCATAGGCGGCGCCAACTATCAGATTCCTTATCCGGTAAAATCGGAAAGGAGAGTGACTTTGGCTTTGCGCTGGATTATAGAGGCAGCCAGATCGAAAAAAGGGAAATCAATGATTGAAAAATTATCCCAGGAAATGATTGATGCTTTCAATAATACCGGAGTCGCAGTTAAGAAAAAGATGGATACTCATCGGATGGCTGATGCGAATAAGGCATTCGCCCATTTTGCATGGTAGCTCTTTTAGGTATGCGCGACTACCCTATTGAGAAAACCAGGAACATCGGAATTATCGCTCACATCGATGCCGGCAAAACCACAGTAAGTGAGCGTGTTTTATTTTACACCGGGGTTTCCCATAAGATCGGCGAAGTTCACGAGGGGGCGGCGATAATGGACTGGATGGAGCAGGAACGGGAGCGAGGCATTACGATTACGGCTGCGGCCACGACTGTTTTCTGGGTTCCGACTCATCAGGTCAATCAAGCCGATCGTAAAAATTTTGAACATAAAATTAACATCATTGATACTCCCGGCCATGTTGATTTTACAGTTGAGGTGGAACGGTCCTTAAGGGTTTTGGACGGAGCAGTGGTTGTTTTTGACGGCGTGGCCGGAGTCGAGCCTCAATCTGAAACCGTCTGGCGCCAGGCCGATAAATACAAAGTTCCGAGGATCTGCTTCATTAACAAGCTGGATCGGCTCGGCGCTTCTTTTGAAAAATCTTACCAGTCGATTTTAACCAAACTTACTCCTAATGCCATTCGAATGCAGCTTCCTGATGGCGAAGAAGACAAGTTCACTGGCGTGGCTGATCTTTTAGCCATGAAGTTTTACCGCTTTGAAGGAAAATTCGGGGAAACAGTGGTTGAAGGAGAAATTCCGGAACATTTAAAAAAACCAAGCCAAAAATATCGGCATGAACTGATTGAAAAGATTGCCGAAAATGATGATGAAATAATGGAAATGTTTTTGGAGGGGAAAGAAATCTCTTTGGAGGCTTTGAAAAAATCTTTGAGGAAGTCGGTCTTAAGTTACAAATTAATCCCTGTTTTCACCGGCTCGGCTTTAAAAAATAAAGGCGTTCAATTAATTCTTGATGCCGTAGTGGACTTTCTGCCTTCTCCAATTGAAGTGCTACCAGTGAAAGGAATTAATCCAAAAACCGGAGAAGCAGAAGAGCGGCGCCCTGAAGATAGCGAGCCTTTTACGGCTCTGGCTTTTAAGGTGGCCACTGATCCTTATGTCGGCCAGCTTACTTTTTTTAGAGTTTATTCTGGAGTTTTAAAAACCGGCTCTTACGTTTTAAATGTCGTCAAAAACGAGAAAGAAAGAATCGGCCGAATTTTAAGAATGCATGCTAATGAGCGGCAGGAAATGGAAAGAGTTGATGCCGGCAATATTGCCGCCACCGTCGGCTTGAAATTCACCAAAACCGGGGACACGCTTACGAATCCGGAAAAACCTATTATTCTCGAAGAGATAGTTTTTCCGGAGCCGGTTATTTCCTTAAAAATCGAGCCGAAAACAAAGGCTGACCAGGAAAAAATGTCTCTGGCTTTAAAAAGGCTTTCTGACGAAGACCCGACCTTCAAAATCAGAAGTGATAGTGAAACTGGCGATACGGTTATTTCTGGAATGGGAGAACTGCACCTTGAAATTATTGTTGACCGGATGAAAAGGGAATTTAGCGTTCAGGCTAATGTCGGCCGTCCCCAAGTGGCTTACAAGGAAACTATTACTGGTTCAACCGAAGTCGAAGGGAAATATATTAGACAATCTGGCGGCCGGGGCCAATACGGCCATGTTTGGATGCGCCTTGAGCCGCTTCGTCGGGGGCATGGTTTTGAATTTGTGAACGCCATAAGAGGAGGAGCTATTCCAGACGAGTTTATTCCGGCAGTTGAAAAAGGAATTATGGAAGCAAAAGAAAAAGGAGTTTTGGCTGGCTATCCGGTGACTGATTTTAAGGTCACTTTGTATGACGGTACTTTTCATGAAGTTGATTCGTCTGAAATCGCTTTTAAAATTGCGGCTTCGTCCGCTTTTCAGGATGGAGCTAAACGTTCGCGGCCAGCGGTTTTGGAACCAGTCATGAAATTAGAAGTCATTGTTCCGGAAAAATTTATGGGCGAAGCCACCGGCGATCTGGCGAGCCGGCGCGGCCAGATTTTAAATATCAATACTCGGGAGACCTTGAATTTAAAAGTGATCGATGCTAAAGTGCCTCTTGGCGAGATGTTCGGTTACGCCACAGTTTTACGGTCTTTAACCGAGGGCAGGGGGACCTTTACCATGGAATTTTCCAATTACGAACTGGTGCCTCAAAACGTAACCGAGCAGATTATTCAAGGGAAAAAATGACCCGTTCGACAGGCTCAGGGTCATACTGAATAAATTGAAGTATGATAAGTGAAGAGCTGAAAAATTTGGTCTCTCGATTTGGGACTTTAATCCTAATTGAGGAGAATAAACCAAAATTCGTGGTGATGTCTTATGATACGGCCAAAGGCCTAGTTATCCACAAAAATGTTGACCCTTCGACAGGCTCAGAGTCAACACTGAGTGGATATCGAAGTGTTGACAATTCAGGCAATTTTGATAAAGATAGTAATGAGGAAATGATTGATAGGTTAAATAAAGATATATCCGCCTTAAAAGACCAAGTGGCGGAAAGAGAAAGGGAAATATCAGGTAATTTGTAGTAAGCTGTTTTTTTTCGGCATTTGTTAACGCGCCCTCTCAAATTTTCAAAGAAAATTTAGGCGGGCAAGCTCGCAGACAAAATTGGCAAAAATGGCAGAAAAATTTCAAAGATCAAAAACTCATGTGAATGTTGGTACGATCGGCCATGTTGACCATGGCAAAACCACTTTAACCGCGGCAATTTTGAATGTGGCTGGAAATTTGCTTAAAGATGAAGGCTATAAAGCCAGGGTTGAAAAAGTTGACCAAATTGATAAAGCGCCAGAGGAAAGAGCCAGAGGCATTACCATTGCCTTGCATCATTCTGAATTCGAAACTCCTAAAAGGCATTATGCCCATGTCGACGCTCCGGGCCACGCTGATTATATTAAAAACATGATTACCGGGGCCGCCCAGATGGACGGAGCAGTTTTGGTTGTTTCGGCGCCTGACGGAGCCATGCCTCAAACCCGAGAGCATATTCTTTTAGCCAGACAGGTCGGCGTCCCTTCAATTATCGTGTTTTTGAACAAAATCGACTTGGTTGAAGAAAAAGAACTAATCGATTTAGTTGAGACTGAAATTAGAGAACTTTTAAATAAATACCAATATCCGGGCGACACGGTTCCGATTATCCGCGGTTCAGGATTAAAAGCCTTGGAGGCTAAGTCTAAAGATGACTTGTCTGTCGGCCCGATTCGCGAGCTTCTTAAAGCAATTGATGAATATATTCCTGACCCGGTCAGAGACATTGAAAAGCCGTTCTTAATGCCGATTGAAGATGTTTTTTCAATTGAAGGAAGAGGAACGGTTGTGACCGGGAAAATTGAAAGAGGAAAATTAAAGCTCAATGAAGAAATTGAAATTGTCGGTTTGAGGCCGACCCAAAAAACCATCATTACCGGTGTTGAAATGTTTAACAAGCAGATGGATGAGGCCATCGCCGGCGACAATGTCGGCCTGCTTTTAAGGGGGGTCAAGAAAGAAGATGTTTCCCGCGGCCAAGTCATAGCCAAACCGGGTTCAATCACTCCTCATACCGAATTTGAATCTGAAATCTATATTTTAACCAAAGAAGAAGGCGGAAGGCACACTCCTTTCTTTGCCGGCTATAAGCCCCAGTTTTATGTCCGGACTACTGACGTTACCGGCGAAGTTTTCCTGGCTCAAGGAACTGAAATGGTTATGCCCGGCGACACCGTCAATCTTAAGATTAAATTGATTGCTCCGATTGCCTTGGAAGAAAAAATGAGATTTGCCATTAGGGAGGGAGGTAAAACAGTTGGGGCCGGAGTGGTGACTAAGGTTATTACCTGATAGGACCAAGAGGGTCCTATTTAGTTCTTTTAATCGATATGCCAACAAAGACAAAGAAAGAAAAACCCTCCTTCGCCAAGGCTTCGAAGGGCGAGGAAGACAAGAATGAACAGAGGATAAGGATTCGGCTTAAAGCTTTTGACAGCCGGATTATAGATAAATCGGCCAAGCAAATTATTGAAACTTTGGAAAAGCTTGATGTTAAAGCAATCGGGCCGGTCCCTTTACCAACTGAAATTTCAAAATTTACGGTAAACCGTTCCACTTTTGTTCATAAAGACAGCCGGGAGCAGTTTGAAATGCGGATCCATAAACGTCTAATTGAGATCCCAAACCCGAGTTCTAAAACGATTGATGCGCTCCAGAATTTAAGCCTGCCTGCTGGAGTAGACATAGAAATCAAGATGTAGCATACGAATAAAGGCATGCGAATAGAGAGGTGATAGGTCAGGAGTCAAGATTTTTCTTGATTCGCGACTTGTTACTTTATGATAACAAGAATAATAAAAACTTAGGCCGGTTTGTTTTAGCGCATTTCATTATGCGGCGCGCTAAAGCGCCTTTTTTGTTTTTATGACAGAACTTATAGCCAAAAAAATAGGAATGACCCAATTTTTCAGAGAAGATGGCAAAGTAGTGCCGGTAACTTTGGTTGAATTAGATTTAAGCGACTTGGAAATAAAGGAAGGAGAAAAAGTAAAAGTCAGCGGAATTTCAAAAGGCAAGGGATTTCAAGGAGTAGTGAAGAGGCATGGTTTTTCCGGGATGCCGGCAAGTCATGGCCACAAAGGCATGGAAAGGGCGCCGGGTTCGATCGGCCAAAGGTTTCCCCAGCACACCTTAAAAGGAATGAGGATGGCTGGCCATATGGGGGCAAAGAAAACGACAGTCAGAAATTTGGAAGTGGCCAAGATTGACAAAGAGAATAATATCATGGCGATTAAAGGGGCGGTTCCGGGAAGGCGCGGCACAGTATTAAAAATTTCTAACTCCTAATGCAAACGATACTATATAATCAATCCGGCGAAAAAATAGGAAGCATGGAATTATCAGACGCCATTTTTAATATTCCTTTGAACCTGGATTTGATTCACCAAGCGGTTGTCACCCAGTCAGCTAATTCAAGAAAAATCTTAGCTCATGCCAAAGGCCGAGGAGAAGTTAGAGGCGGCGGTAAAAAACCTTGGCAGCAAAAAGGCACTGGCCGCGCTCGGCATGGTTCAATCAGGTCGCCCATTTGGAAAGGAGGGGGAGTGACTCACGGCCCGCTTAAGGAAAAAATATATTCAAAAAAGATAAACAAAAAAGCCAAACAAAAAGCCTTGTTTATGGCTTTGAGTTCAAAGGCAAGAGACAACCAATTAGCCGTTTTGGATCAGATTTCACTAAGCGAAGTTAAAACAAAAAAAATGAAGGAAATTTTTGATAAAATTTCAGGCAGTCTGATTGGGTATAAAAAAGATAAAAAGAAACAGGATTCCATTTTATTGGTTCAGCCTGATTCTAATAAGAATCTGGTTAGGGCAGCGCGCAATTTATCATTTGTCGAGACGATAAGAGCCGATAGCTTAAATATTATTGATATTTTGGAAAATAAATATTTGGTTTTATTAAAGGATTCGGTTCCAGTAATAGAAAAAGCATACCTTAAGTAAAAATGACCAATTTCCAAATTCCAAATCACAAACAATATCCAAATCCCAATGACCTAAATTCTAAACGTTTGGAATTTCGAATTTGGAATTTGTTTGGGATTTGGTGCTTGTAATTTGGAATTTTTAGATATGGCATTATTCAAAAGAAATAATAAAGAAGAAATAAAATCAGAACAAAAAAAAGAAACCAAGGAAGAAATGGCTAAACTTGGTTTGCCTGAAGGAAAAGACCCTAAACTTTATAAGATAGTTGAAAAGCCTATCGTTACCGAAAAAGCAGTAAACTTATCCAAAGGCAATAAATACGTTTTCAGAGTTTTTCCAAAAACCAATAAAGTCGAAGTCAAAAAAGCGATTGAAAAGTTATACGAAGTTAAAGTCAAAAACATAAGAATTATTAATACTGTTCCAAAAAAAAGACAGGTCGGCCGTTTTGAAGGCTGGCGGCCGGGATTTAAAAAAGCAATTATAACCCTGGAAAAAGGTTATAGAATCGAAATTTCGCATTCATGAAACAATATAAACCGACAACTCCATCGAGACGCCAGATGACTGGTTATGACTTCAGCGGCTTAAGTAAAGCCGAGCCTTTGAAGTCTTTAACTTTTAAAATGAAAAAGAGTTTTGGCCGGGCAAATAACGGTCGAATCACTTCGAGGCATCGCGGCGCCGGCCATAAGAGACTCTATCGCTTGGTTGATTTCAGGCAGGACAAAATAGACATTCCGGCTTGGGTTAAGACAATTGAGTATGATCCCAACCGAAGCTCGAGGATTGCCCTGGTTATTTACCGAGACGGTGAAAAAAGATACATCTTATCGCCCGATGGCCTTAAAGTTGGGAGTGAAGTCCAGGTCTTTTCGGCTAAAGGAAGTTTAGATACTGGGAATAGGATGAAATTAAAATATATTCCTCAAGGAACTTTAATCTATAATATTGAATTGAATCCTGGGCAGGGCGGTAAAATTGTTCGTTCGGCTGGTTCATCGGCCCAGGTTTTAGCCCAAGATCGTAAATATACCCAAATAAAAATGCCTTCTGGCGAAGTTAGAATGATTTTAGCGGAAAATTATGCTTCAATCGGCCAGGTTTCTAATCCAGAGCATATCCATATTAATTTGGGTAAAGCCGGTCGCTCAAGGTGGTTGGGTCGAAGACCCAGAGTTCGGGGCTCGGCAATGAATCCGGTTGATCATCCGCACGGCGGAGGCGAAGGAGCCCAGCCGATAGGACTTACTGGTCCGAAAACTCCTTGGGGCAAGCCAGCCCGAGGGGTGAAGACGAGGAAGAAAAAGAAGAAGTCGGATAGATTGATTTTGAAAAGAAGAAAATAAGAAGTTTAAAAGTTTTCCGCCTACGGCGGATCAGCCGAAGGCTGAAAAGTTTAAAAATTATGTCTAGATCATTGAAGAAAGGCCCATATGTAGACAAAAAATTACTCAAGAAATTGGGTAATCTTAAAGTGGGCGATAAAACAATTATCAAAACCTGGTCGCGTGACTCGACTATTGTTCCAGAGATGGTTGGTTTTACCATCGGAGTTCATAATGGAAAAATCCATGTTCCAGTTCAAATAGTGGAGGAAATGGTCGGTCATAAGTTGGGAGAGTTTAGTTTAACCAGAAGATTTACAAGGCATGGCGGGAAAATGCAAAGAGAGCTTGAGGCCCAAGCCAAGTTAAAAGAGATAGAAGCTGCCAAGGCCGCTAAAACCCCCGAAGAAATCAAGAAATGATATTTAAACATTTAAATATTTAAATATATTTGTTTATGACCCAAATTACTGCTCAATTGAATTATTTAAGAATATCTCCTCGAAAAGTCAGGGCGGTGGCTGAATTACTAAAAGGATTAGATGTTGATTTAGCCGAGGCGCAGCTTAAATACTTAGTTAGGAAGCCGGCCAAGCCTTTGCTTAAACTTTTAAATTCGGCCGCCTCAAACGCTAAAAATAATCTTGGTTTAGATAAAAATTATCTTTACATTAAAAATATAACGGTTAATGAAGGAATGAAGCTAAAAAGATACAAGCCCAAAGGTTTTGGCTTGTCAATGCCGATTCAGAAAAAAACTTCTCATATAAAAATAGTTCTAGGCGAAATTTCCGCAGAAAAAAGAAAGAAAAAAGAAGCGTTTTTAGCTAAGTTTCCGAGAATCGAGGAGAAAAAAGGAGTAAAAGCAGAAGAGAAAAAAGAAATTAAAACCGAACAAAAACAAAAAATAGAGAAAGCTAAAAGAGAAGTAGAAAAGGTTTCCCGCCCCAAGCGAGGTTTTGGCGGAATTAAGAGTTTTGGTCGGAGGTTGTTTAGAAGAAAATCAATTTGATTATATTTACTAATGAGACAGAAATGAAAGCTATTTCATTTCTGTCGAATGAAGTAAATATATGGATTAGAATCCATATATTTAAATAGAAAAAGTTTAAATGTTTAAATATTAGTTTTATGGGTCAAAAAACATCACCAATTTCAATGAGATTAGGATTTAGTCAGGACTGGCGGTCCCGCTATTTTGCCAACCGCGAATTAGTCAAATATTTAAAAGATGATGTTAAGATAAGAGGATTCTTAGAGAAAAAACTTAGATTTATGAGTGTCAGTAAAGTTGAAATTGAGCGTACGACTGGCCAGTTAAAAGTTATTATCTATACTTCAAGGCCAGGATTAATTATTGGTCGCGGCGGGTCAGGCATCGAAGACTTAAAGAAAGAAATTGATAAATTACTCGCCAAGACGGTTCCCGTAAGATTGGAAATCCAAGAATATAAGTCGCCTGAAACTTCGGCGGCAATTATGGCTGAACAGATTATTGAACGAATAGAAAGGAGGATTCCTTTCAGAAGAATTATGAAACAAGCTGTTTCAAAAATTGCTTCGCATCGGGAAGTCAAGGGGGTCAAGGTCGAGCTTAAGGGCCGTTTGGATGGAGCAGAGATTGCCAGAACCGAACATATGGGCCAGGGCCCGATGCCTTTGCAGACTTTGACGGCTGATATTGATTTTGCTAAAAATACTGCCTACACCACCTATGGCACCGTGGGGGTGAAGGTCTGGATATACAGAAATGGTACTTCAACCAAGAAGGATTAAGCATCCAAAAGTTCATAAGGGAAAACTAAAGAGAGCCGCTACTCGCGGAACTTATTTGGCTTTTGGTGCTTATGGTTTAAAGGCAATGGAGTCAAACTGGCTTACGGTGAATCAGTTGGAGGCGGCCAGGCGTTCTATTATCAAGATTTTTCAGAAAGGCGGTAAGATTTGGATTAGAGTTTTTTCAGATAAACCTCGGACCGCTCGAAGTCCGGAACTGGGAATGGGTGGCGGCGCCGGAAGCCTATCTCATTTCGTTGCCCCGGTAGAAGCCGGCAGGATTTTATTTGAAATTGACGGAGTTGACGAAGAGACAGCTAAAAAAGCCTTAACTTTAGCCAGTCACAAATTGCCGATAAAAACGAAATTCGTGAAAAGGTAAGGCTATAATTTTTATGGAAGAAGATAAATCAAAAATTAGGCGCAGAAAACTAAAAGGTGTGGTGGTGTCAGATAAGATGCAAAAAACCATTGTGGTTTCTGTAGTCCGTCTGAAAAAACACCCCAAATATAAAAAATATTTCAAAGTCACGAAAAAATTTAAAGCCCACGATGAAAATAACCAGTATCATATTGGAGACAAAGTTTTAATCGAAGAGACAAGGCCGGTTTCCAAAGAGAAAAGATGGGTAGTGGTTTCTAAATTATGATTCAATTAAGAACCATCATTTCTGTAGCTGATAATTCAGGAGCCAGAGTCATTGGCGTAATTAGGGTTTTAAAGGGCCACAAGGGAAAATACGGGGAAGTCGGCGATATTGTGGTTGGTTCGGTTAAAGAAGCAGAACCAAGGACGAAAACCGGAATAAAGAAAAAAGATATTGTCAGAGCTTTAATTATTCGTCAGCGAAAGCCGCTCCGCCGAAAAGACGGTTCTTACGTCAGATTCGACGATAATGCTGTTGTCATAGTGGATGGCAAGGAGCCTAAAGCTACTCGTATTTTTGGTCCGGTGGCCAGAGAGGTTAAGGAAAATGGCTTTAACACGGTTGCTTCGATGGCCGAGGAATTGGTATGAGCCGATGCTAATGAAATGCGAATAATACGAATCTACGAATAGTGCTGACCGAGAATAACTTTATTCGTTGATTCGCATTATTTGTAGATTAGTATCGGCTATAATCATGAAGATTAAGACTGGAGACAATGTGATAATGTTAGCTGGAAAAAACCGGGGGGAAACCGGCAAGGTTTTAAGATCTTTGCCAAAAGAACTTAAAGTTGTAATTGAGGGTTTGAATTTGGTTAAAAAGCACCGCCGAGCCAAGAAACAAGGTCAAAAAGGCGAAACGATTTCAGTTTCAAGGCCAGTAGAAGTTTCAAATGTGATGTTGATTTGCCGACACTGCAAAAAACCGGCCCGAATGGGGATAAGACATGAGAATAAAAAGATTATGAGGATTTGTAAGAAATGCCAAGGTGAAAATTAGTTGAGTAGTTGATTAGTTAAGTAGTCAATTAGTTTTAAACTAATCGACTAATCAACTGTTTAACTAATTAACTAAACCAAATGCCGCGTTTATCAGAAAAATATAATAAGCAAGTAGTTCCGTCTATGATGGCGAAGTTTGGTTACCCCAATGTTATGGCTGTGCCTAAAATCAAAAAAGTAGTGGTTAACATTGGAACAGGAAGAGTGGGCAAAGAGCCTAAATTCAGAGACAGGATTGAAAAGGATATTGGATTAATCACCGGCCAAAAACCAAGTCCAAGAATTGCCAGGAAGTCAATTTCTGGTTTCAAAGTCAGGCAAGGGGATACAGTCGGTTTTATCTCAACTTTAAGAGGGAAAAGAATGTATGATTTTTTGGACCGGCTAATTTCTATAGCTTTACCAAGATCTCGTGACTTTAGAGGGATAGAAACTAAATCGTTTGACCAGAATGGTAATTTAAATATCGGCTTGAGGGAACAGATAATTTTTCCAGAAGTGGTGTATGAATCATCAAAAGACATATTTCCTTTCCAGATTACGGTTACGACCACAGCCAAAACCAAAGAAGAAGGGAAAGAATTATTAAAATTAATGGGGTTTCCTGTAAAATAAACATGGCGAAAAAGTCACTCATAGCCAGATTGAATAAGCCGAAAAAATATAAGGTTAGAAATGTTAACCATTGTTTTATTTGTGGTCGGACAAGGGGATTTATCGGTAAGTTCGGGATTTGTCGGATTCATTTACGAGAGTTAGCATCACGAGGAGAGATTCCTGGGGTTAAAAAATCATCATGGTAAGGGCTTTGTTCAAGAGCGCTTGCCCTCCCAAATTTTCAAAGAAAATTTAGGCGGGCAAGCTCACAGACAAAATTAGCATGGATACAGTAAGTGACTTTTTCATCAGAATAAAAAATGCCTACCTGGTAAAAAAAGACCGGGTAGTTATTCCTTTTTCAAAAATGAAATATGAAATGGCTAAAATCTTGGAGCAAAAAGGTTTTATTTCGGCGATCAGGAAAAAGAAAAAGGTTAAAAAGGCAGGTTTCGAACAGTTATTTTTGGATTTGAAATTAAAATACGATGGCAGTGTTCCTTCATTTGAAAATGTTAAATTAATTTCAAAGCCAGGCCGGAGGATTTACTTAAATAAAACCGAAATCAAACCGGTTAGGGAAGGTTATGGGATTTTGATAATTTCCACATCTCGCGGTATTATGACTGGCGAAGAAGCCAAGAAAATAGGCCTGGGCGGTCAAGCAATAGCAGAGGTGTGGTAGTTCGACTTCGCTCACTATAAATAACTATGAGTCGCATAGGTAAACAACCAATCAAAGTTCCCGAGAATGTTGAAATAAAAATCAGCAAAGATTTGATTTCTATAAAGGGCCCTAAAGGAGAACTTTCAAGGAATCTTCATCCAGATGTAATTATCGAAGAAAAAGATAAAGAAATTTTAGTAAAACCAAAAAATGATTCCAGAGAGTCCCGGGCTCTTTGGGGCACTTATCGCTCTTTAATTAATAGTATGGTTAAGGGAGTTAAAGACGGATTTGAAAAAGTCTTGGTTTATGAAGGCATTGGCTTTAAATCAGAAGTAAAGAACGATTCTTCGGTTGAATCTGGCAAAGTGCTTGAATTAAATGTTGGTTTTACCCATCCAGTCAAAGTTCCAGCTCCCAAAGGCATAGATTTCAAGGCTGAAAAAAATCAGATTACTGTTTCTGGATTTGATAAAGAATTGGTCGGTCAAGTGGCGGCTAATATAAGAAAGGTGAAACCGCCGGAACCATACAAAGGCAAAGGGATAAGATATAAAGACGAAATAATTTTGCGAAAAGCCGGCAAGAAAGCAGTGACGACCGGCTAAAACATTTCGCTAATGCGAAATGTTCGCCCGATCAAATTTTGGAAAAATTTGATTTAGGGATAAAATTCCAATTTTAAATTTTTCCCCCTTCGGGGGATCTCCCGCAGGGAGACAATTTTAAATGAAATCCCAATGTTTTAAATTTAAAAAATTTCTGCATTTGATTTAAAATTTGTAATTTGAATTTTGAATTTATATGGATATCAAAACAAAGCGAAAAAATAGAATGAGACGGCATAAACGGGTTAGAGCAGTGGTTAAAGGTACCTCTGAACGGCCGCGGCTTTCTGTTTTCCGTTCCGCCAGCCACATCTATGCCCAGTTGATTGATGACGCAAAGGGGGTTACTTTATTCAGCGCTAGCGATGCCAAAGGAGTAAGGGTTAAACCTTCGTCCCGAGGACGGGTCGAGGGAAAGGTGAAAGATAAGAAAATAACCGTTGCTTTTACTGTTGGAGAAACTTTAGCAAAAAAAGCTCTTGAAAAAGGCATAGATAAAGTGGTTTTTGACAGAGGCGGTTATAAATATCATGGTCGGGTTAAGGCATTGGCTGATGGCGCCCGGGCCGGAGGCCTAAATTTCTAAAAATTATGGCAGAACCAAAGACGATACAAAAAGATAATATAAAAACGGACGAAGTCCCGATGCCCGCTGAACCGATTTCGGAAGAAATAAAATCAGAAAAAGAAATTATGGTTCGTTTGGGCAGTAAAGAGGTTCAGGAGTACGAACAAAAGGTTTTGGATATTGCCAGAGTTACCAGAGTTACCAAAGGCGGAAAAAGATTTACTTTTAGAACAGCGATAGTAATTGGAAATAAGGCTGGAAAAGTTGGTTTTGGAATTGGCAAAGGAAATGATGTCGCTCAATCAGTTGAAAAGGCTTTTAAGCAGGCCAAGAAAAATTTGGTTAGCGTGGCTTTTAAAGATGGAACTATTGCTCATCAAGTTGAAGCAAAGGTTAATAGCGCCAGAGTTTTTATGAAACCGGCTTCCAAAGGAAGCGGAGTCAGGGCCGGCGGAGCCATGCGGGCGATTGCTAAATTGGTGGGCATTGAGGATATTAGCGGTAAGATTATTTCCCGAACTAACAATAAAATAAATATTGCCCGAGCGACATTGGAAGCGTTGAAAAAATTACATGCAACTTCACGAAATTAAACCGACGATTAAAAGAAAAAATAAAAAGCGAGTTGGCCGGGGCGGCAAACGCGGGACTTATTCAGGCAAAGGTTTGAAGGGTCAGAAGTCGAGAGCCGGCGCCGGAATAAAGCCGGGATTTCGAGGAGGCGATACGCCGCTTTGGAAAAAATTTCCTAAAGCCAGAGGCGCTTCAAAAAAACTTGAAATCAAGAAGCCGGGTTTTCAAGTTCACCATCCAAAGCCGGAGATTGTCAATTTAAGAGATTTAAATAAAAGATTTTCCGAGGGTGAGGTTGTTTCGCCGCGTAGCCTGATGGAAAAGAGATTGGTGAAAAAAATAAAGCATGGTGTTAAGATTTTAGGGAAAGGCGAGCTACGGAAAAAACTGATATTCAAGGGCGTAGCGATGTCAAAATCTGCGAAAGAGAGAATAGCGAGATTATAGCCGCAAACATCTCAAAGTAGGGCTCTCGGGGTGTATTCAATTTCTTCTCTCTTTGCTTGATTTCTATCGCTGAACAAATAATCCTCACTCAAACGAAAATTTAATATAACCTTTTGGGTATCCCGCCCCGGACTGTGTGGCCCCGCGCCCATGGAACTTGCCAGTGAGGTGTGGTGTGCGTCAGAAATGGAGACATTATTTTACCACTCCTCGAATAATAGGAAGTTGGCTACATAGCCAGCCATTCCTCCAGTCACCGCGAAGACTGGAAATGGTCCAGGAATAGGAATAGGAATAGGAATACTTGAGGAGTGGTAAAGCCATAGCCCGAATGCGATACCTCCCGTTGCGCCGATCGCCACTGACAGTTTTTTTCTCATCGACTCTCCTAACATTAAAGAACTCCTTTGAATACAGGCCAAGCTACTTTGACTTGTGTTCAATACTCTATCAGTAATATTAACTATTGTCAATGTAAAATTTTTGTGATTCATTTTAGTATAAAATAGTCTGTAATAAAGGCCACAAATATTTATCTTTAGAGATTAGGAGATTAGGGCCGCAGGGAATAGCCGTTTTTAATTTTTGATTCTGCTCGCCCGTTGGGCAATGCCTTCTCAGGAACCTCGCGAGTCGAGCCGTTAAGAGGAGAAAATCTTTGTAGCGAGGCGAGCGAGGAGCGAGGGTTTATTCTGATAAACAGAGAACCAACAGAATTATTAAAGATATACGAGGCCGAGCGTTTCCTGAAAGGCATTGCCCAAGGTAGGGCGGAAACGGCTATTTCCGAAGAGACCTAATTTAGATGTTTGCGGCTATACCGATTCAATGAATAAAATCTTTAAACTTTTTAAAATTCCGGATTTGCGTAAACGCATGTTCTTTATATTGGCTTTGCTTGTTGTTTTTCGAATTGCTGCGGCGATTCCGGTGCCAGGGATTGATACCAGCCGACTCGCCCAGTTCTTTGCCCAAAACCAGCTTTTTGGCTTAATCAGTCTATTCACTGGCGGCGGTTTAGAAACGCTTTCTATCGTAATGCTTGGGGTCGGTCCTTATATCACCGCCTCAATCATTATGCAGCTTTTAACCATGATTTTCCCCCAGCTTGAAGAAATGTATAAGCACGAAGGCGAAGCCGGGAGGCAGAAATTCAATCAGTATTCGCGCTTTCTGACTGTTCCTTTGGCATTGCTTCAGGGCTTTGGGTTTTTAACTTTACTTTCCAGACAGGGAGTCATTGGCACTCTATCCTTGAATCAGTGGTTAGTTTCTTTGATTGTTGTGAGTGCGGGAACGATATTTGTGATGTGGCTTGGGGAGCTGATTTCGGAAAAGAATTTGGGCAACGGAATCTCCCTTTTGATTTTTGCCGGCATCGTTGCTTCAGGACCGCAGGCAATAAGGCAGCTTTATTTTGGCTATGACCCAAGCCAACTCTTCACTTATATTGGTTATGTTATTTTAGCGATAATTATAATTAGCGGAGTAGTCTATATTACTGAAGCTCAAAGACAGATTCCGATAAATTATGCTAAACGCGTTCGCGGCTTTAAGATGTACGGCGGAGTTTCAACTTATCTGCCTTTGCGGGTGAATCAAGCCGGAGTGATTCCGATAATTTTTGCCTTGTCTATTTTGCTTTTCCCGGGAATGGTGGCCAATTTTTTTGTTGGTTCAAAGATTGCTTTTCTTTCCAATCTAGCCGAGACGTTTAACCGTTTTTTAACTAATCAGTTAATTTACGGTTTATTGTATTTTATATTAGTCGTCGGCTTCACTTATTTTTATACGGCCATCACTTTTGATCCAAAATCAATTTCTGAAAACATCCAGAAGCAAGGCGGCTATATTCCCGGCATCAGGCCCGGTCCTTCAACGGCTCAATTTTTAGGGCATTTGTTGAATCGGATTACTCTGGTTGGAGCGGTTTTTCTCGGCTTGATTGCAGTTTTGCCCTCCATTGTTCAGGGCTTCACCGGAATTACTGCTTTGACTCTTGGCGGCACTTCTTTGCTTATCGTCGTTTCGGTTGCTTTGGAAGTGATGAAACAGGTGGAGTCACAACTCTCGATGTACGAATATTAATATTTTGTTATTGTTTTATTGATGTCTAAAGCCATTTTCTTAATCGGGTCGCCGGGTATTGTCTTGACTTGGATGTAAATTACTTTTAAGCTTTAATTATATGAAATACAAAATTCAGTGCGGACGGGAAACAGATGGACGATGGATTGCCGAGATAGAAGAACTTCCCGGCGTCTTGGCTTACGGCAAAACTAAAAAAGAGGCCATGGCTAAAACAGAGGCTCTTGCTTTAAGGGTTATTGCTGAAAGATATGTTGACTGATTTTATAAATAAAAATTTGAAAAAAGCGAAATATAAACTTCTTAAAGACGGAACCTATTTTGCAGAAATTCCCGGAATAAAGGGTGTTTGGGCCAATGCCAAAAATTTAGAGGATTGTCGAAAAGAGCTTCAAGAAGTTTTAGAAGGCTGGCTTTTACTAAAAATAAAGGAAGGCGAAAGGGTGCCTGGTTTTGAAATGAAATTTGACAGGCGTTCTATGGCCCGGCATGCCTAAAAATATTTCTTGGAGAAGATTTGTCCAAAAATTCAAAAGATTAGGATTTGACGGCCCTTATTCAGGAGGCCGTCATTTGTTCATGGTTAAAGAAAGATTAAGGGTGCGTATTCCTAACCCTCACCGTAGCGATATTTCAAAACATTTGGTTTCTGAAATACTGCGGCAGGCAGAAATTAGTATCGAGGAATGGGAAAATATATAAAAATATGAAACCTAAAGTAATTTTTCTAATTGGGCCGCCGGGGTCGGGAAAGGGAACCCAGGCCGAGCTTCTGGCCAAAGATTTAGGTTTTTATCATTTTGAAATTTCAAAAGTGATTGAGGAAAAATTCAAAAACGCCGATTCTAGGGATAAAGAAATAACCCATCAGAAAGAGCACTGGATTTCCGGAGAGCTGGTTCATCAGGAGCTGGTGGCAAAGTGGTTTTTGGAAAAAGTCGAAGAGTTGAAAGACCAGGTTCAGGGTTTTGTTTTTTCCGGCTCGGCCAGAGCAGTTGATCAGGCAGAAAAAGAATTAAATTTTTTATCAAAAATTTACGGCAAAGAAAATATTATGGCAGTTGAAATAAAACTAAGCGAAGAAGAATCAATCAAAAGAAACAGCGCTCGCCGCATCTGTAAAGAAAACCGCCATCCAATTCCGAATTTTCCGGAGTATGCCGACTTAAAGGTTTGCCCCGAAGACGGTTCGGAAGTGATAACTCGAGAGTTGGATAAACCGGACATCATAAAAGAGCGCTACCAGGTTTATTTAAAAGAAACCGCGCCGGTAATTGATTATTTCAGAGAGAATGGATATAAGGTGATGGAAATTGACGGCGAACAGCCGATTGAAGATGTTTTTCAAGACATCAAGCTTCAAATTACAAGTATCAAATAATTCATTAGTATCATTAGTATAATTCGTATATTGGTATCGATACTAATATACTAATGAATACTAATTATACGAATTAAAGAAAGTTTGGAATGATAAATATTAAGAGCGTGGAAGAAATTGAAATAATGAAACAAGGCGGCAAGATTCTGGCGGAGATTTTGAAAAAGTTGGAGAAAGCGGTAAAGCCAGGAATTACAACTTGGAGTTTGGAAGAAAAAGCCCGCGAGTTAATCAAGCAATATCCGGACACAGAGCCGGCTTTTTTAGGTTATCATGATTATCCGGCGGTTTTATGTACTTCTGTTAATGAGCAAGTAGTCCATGCTAAACCTTCTGATAGAGTATTAAACGAAGGCGATTTACTTAAAATTGATATGGGAATTTTTTATAGAGGATTTAATACTGATTCGGCGATTACTTTATTTATAACAGATTGGGCTATTCCTAAGATAGAACAACAAAAAGAATATCTTCAGAAAAATAAACTCATAAAAATTACCAAAGAATGTTTGGATAAGGGAATTGAAATGGCAAAATCTGGAAATACCATCGGCGATATTTCTTATGCAATCCAAAACCATGCCGAGAAAAACGGATTCTCGGTTATCCGCGATTTGGTTGGTCATGGTATCGGCAAAGAATTGCATGAAGCGCCGGAAGTGCCGAATTTCGGGAAATCCAGCAAAGGACCAATACTCAAAACAGGAATGACGATTGCCATTGAACCGATGCTAAGCGCCGGCTCATATGAAGTCGTGGAAGACAAAAAAACTTTGGCCTGGAAAACAAAAGACAATTCTTTGTCGGCCCACTTTGAACACACGGTTGCGATTACTAAAAACGGACCTCTGGTTTTAACCGAATAAATTTGCTATCATTTCAATAAGAAAAAATGCATTTATCAGTCATAATCCCGGCTTATAACGAAGCCAAAAGAATCACCAAAACTCTTATTTCTATAAGAGATTATTTGTCTAATAAAGACTATGATTGGGAAGTTTTGGTTGTTTCAGACGGTTCAAAAGACAATACGGTTGAATTAGTCAATAAATTTATTTCCGAGAATAAAGGTTTCCGGCTGATAGACAATAAAAAAAATAACGGTAAAGGCTATGTGGTTAAACAGGGAATACTTGAAGCAAAAGGCGCCTTTCGGCTTTTTACTGACGCTGATAATTCAACCACCATCGATCACCTTGAAAAATTCTGGCCTTATACCCTTCGACAAGCTCAGGACGAGCAAAATTACGACATAGTAATTGGTTCGATTGAAATTGAAGGAGCTGAAATTTTTGAGCATGCCCAGTGGTATCGAAGGTGGCTTGGCCGAATTTCAAAGTATTTGATTCGGTTTATGACTGGACTTTGGCATATTCACGATACCCAACGCGGATTCAAGTTGTTCAACGCCAAGGCTGCTAGAGATGTTTTCTCACGAGTAAAAATTAATCGCTTTGGTTTTGATTTTGAAGCGTTGGCCTTAGCTAAAAAATTAGGTTATAAAATAAAAGAGGTGCCTATAGTTTGGTCGAATCCGGGCGAGTCTAAAGTAAGCTTGAAAAGCTACATTGCTACTTTTAGAGAATTAATAAAAGTCCGTTGGTATTTATGGACAAATTATTAAATGAATTCCGTAAAGATTTGGTTTCCGGCGACTGGGTTTTGTTTTCTACCGGAAGAACCAAAAGGCCAAACGGGAAAAAAGAGGAAGAAAGCGCGGCTTATAAGTCAAAAGAAGGCTGTCCTTTTGAAGATCCTGTAAAATCAGGCCAAGAAATTGTCTGGGGTTATCCGAATGAAAAAGATTGGAGAGTGATGGTTATTAAAAATAAGTATCCGGCAGTGAAGCAGGGTATTTGCGGCCCTGGCTGGAAAAACGGGCCTTTTAATATTTTCGATGCTACTGGCATTCACGATGTCATTATTTTTAAAGAGCATGATTTTTATTTCGCTGATTTTACTAAAGAACAGGCAACCGAGGTGATAAAGGTTTATAAGAAAAGATGCCAGGAAATAGCTTCAAGTGGGGGTTGCATTGATTACGTGATGATTTTTCATAATTCAGGGCGAAGAGCCGGGGCCAGCATTTATCATCCTCATTCACAAATTATTTCGACTCCAATTCTTCCGCCTGATGTTTCTAGAAGTTTTTACGGGTCCCTTAAATTCTATCAGGAACATAAGAAAAGAGTCTATGATTTGATAATTGAATGGGAAAAAGAACAGAAAAAAAGGATTATATATGAAAATGATAATTTCATAGCTTTTTGCCCTTTTGTTTCAAAATTGCCTTACGAAGTAAGAATATTTTCTAAGGAAAGCCATGCTCATTTTGAAAGAATGCCAGACGAATTAGACAGCGATTTAGCCGATGTGCTTTTAATTAGCTTGAAAAAAATTAGAAAAGTTTTAGATGATCCGCCTTACAACTTTTTTATCCATACGGCTCCGGTTGAGACTTTTTCCGGGAAAATTCATGAGTTTTACAGCTGGCATATCGAAATTTTGCCAAAGCTTTCAATTTCGGCCGGTTTTGAGTTAGGCACCGGCATAGATATAAACGTAGTTGATCCGGATAGGGCGGCCGAGGAGTTAAGAAATGCCAATGTTTGAGTTAATAGAGAGCATAAGTAGATGGGCTTTGAATGTCATAAACCAAAGCGGGTACTTTGGTATTTTTATTTTGTCGGTCTTAGAAAGCGCCGCTATTCCAATTCCATCCGAAGTGGTCGTTCCTTTTTCCGGTTTTTTAGCCCAGCAAAGCAGGTTTAGTTTTTATTTAGTGGTAATAGTGGCAACTATTGCCAATACAGTCGGGGCTTTTGTCCTTTATTTAATTTCTTTAAAAGGCGGCCGCTGGATTTTAGAGAAATACGGGAAATATGTTTTAATTTCAAGTCATGAATTAGACCTTGCCGACAGAGCATTTTTTAAATACGGAAGCAAGATTGTTTTCATTGGCCGAATTTTGCCGGTAGTCAGGACTTTTATTTCGATCCCAGCCGGCCTAGCCAGGATGAATTTCTCCAAGTTTATTTTATATACTGCTCTCGGTTCTTTGCCTTGGAACTTTATTCTTGCTTTGATTGGGTTTAAAGCCGGAGAAAATTGGAATGTTTTGTCTCTCTACTTCCGAAAATTTGACTTTGTTATAATAGGAATAGGATTAGGTTTAGTTGTTTGGTATATTTACAGCCATCTAAAACAGAAAGGTTTAAACAATGAATAAAGATGAACCCTATGAAAAAAATAGTGGTGGCAAATTGGAAGATGTTTCCAAATACGCTTCAAGAAGCTGAAGATTTGTTTCGTGTGAGCGTCGGAGCCATTGTCTGCCCGCCATTCGTTTATCTTGAGGAACTTTCCCGGCTACGTAAAGTAGCTGGGCAGGCAAAAATAAAATCAGTTCCCGAGTTAGGCGCCCAGGACATTATATCAGGCGAGATCCTAAGGCAATTTGGCGTCAAATACGTGATTATCGGCCATTCAGACCGTCGCTGGAAATTGGGGGAACCTGGTGAAATTGTAAATAAAAAATTAAAGCTCGCCTTATCCAATGAATTAATGCCGATTGTTTGCGTCGGAGAAAAGTCGCGCGATGGCGATTTCGAAAGTTTTCTGGAGAATCAGGTTCTGGCCACGTTTGCCGGTTTGGCGTCTGGCCAAATAGAAAAATGTCTGATTGCCTATGAACCGGTTTGGGCGATTTCAACCACCCCTGGCGCCAGGCCCGACACGCCCGAGTCAGCCCTTGAGTCAATAAAAATAATAAAAGATACATTAATTGGAAATTGGAAATTGGAAATTGGAAATTCGCCGAAGGCGCTTTATGGCGGTTCAGTGACCTCTGCTAATGTCAGAGATTTTTTGGTTAAAAATGAAATATCCGGTGTTTTGGTCGGCGGAGCGAGCTTAGACAAAGAAGAATTTAAAAAAATCATAGAAATCGCCTCAAATGTTTAAAAGACTGGCCGAACTTTCACATTCAGAGTTAAATAATAAAAAAGTTTTTTTACGGGTTGATTTTAATGTGCCGGTTAGCAATGGTGAAGTTGGTGAGAAATACCGAATTCAAAGTCATCACAAAGAAACAATTGATTTTTTAGTTTCAGCTGGAGCAAAAATTGGTTTGGTCAGTCATATAGATGACGGTTTTAAAGACATTACAGGAGAGATCGGTAAAATTTTAGGTCATGAAATTGTTTTCGAAGAAGATATTTTAAATCCTAAATTAGAATCCCAACTGACCCTTTTTGAAAATATTAGGAAATACGAAGGCGAGGAGATAAATGATTCAGGATTTGCCCTGAGCTTGTCGAAGGGCTTCGATCTTTACGTCAATGACGCTTTTTCAGTTTCCCACCGCGAGCACGCCTCGATTTCTGCAATAACAAAATTTTTGCCGTCTTACGCCGGTTTTTTAATGGAGAAAGAAATTAATAATCTGAATAAAGTTTTAGATGAGCCGCCTAAAGGGAAAACTGTAATTTTAGGGGGGGCTAAGATTTCGACCAAATTGCCGGTAGTTAAAAACTTTTTAAACAAAGCCGAGCATATTTTGATTGCCGGAGCTTTAGCTAATACGATTTTTAAATTCAAGGGTTTGAAAATTGGTCGCTCGGTGGTTGAAGATTCGGAAGTTGAACCAGTACTTAAAGAAATTGATTTGGATAACCCCAAAATTTTGCTCCCCAAGGACATTATTGTTTCTGAAGATAAAAGCGGCGAAACATTTCCGGAAGCCCTGCCAGTTCAAGGCCTGAAAGAAAATCAATATATTTTAGACATTGGGCCGGAAACAGCAAAGCAGTTTTCAGGTATTATAAAAAGTTCTAAAACAGTGATTTTTAACGGGCCGTTAGGTTTGGCTGAAGTTGAGATTTTTTCAACCGGGACTAAAATAATTTTGGATTCAATGATTGA
>VMGG01000012.1 GCA_007376425.1 Parcubacteria group bacterium Gr01-1014_2
CAAGAGAGTGTTTTTACATACATTAATCCAGCCAAAAAAATTCCGGCTGTAATTATCCATACTATAAGTTGATTTGTATTTAATCCCAAAAAAGCTAAGGCCGAGCTTAAAACATTGCCCGGGACCGCTTGATTTATTTGAGTGGTCAGTCCTTCATTAAATAAAACTACGAAATAGATTAATCCAAAAAGAGGAATTGGAATTGAACCCCAGCAGAATAATTGTTGCCACCACTTATCCCAGCTGTTTTTTTTAATCGCCGGTAAAGTATATCCAAGCCAAGCAATCGGGGATACAAGCATAAGTCCGATAAGTATCGGAATCCTTGCCCAAATAATCAAAGCTATCCATGAAAGTATAAAAGCCTCGACAACATACATGGTGCCTCTAAATACCCATTCAATAGGTTCTGAAGTGCCTAATGTTAAGAGGCCAGCAAGGAGGCCGGGATCAAAGAATTTCTTGGTATTTAATGCATCGGCTAGTCGTTCAGTGATATTTTGGCCAAGGGGATTTAAAAATACTTGGGCCGGGATCCAAAGGAGCTCTACTACCGAGACAGTTATTACTAGACTGAAATTTATAAGCAATGCCGCGATGATTAACTTTGGGAGCAAGTCGCTAGCTTTATAATTTTTTATATTGAAAATTGTGGCAAAAGCGATTATCAGGAGGATTAAAATAAAAAATATATTCACAAAGTCGCGCAATAATTGCCAGACAGTTTGGATTATCGGGATATTGCCCGGACTTAAAAGAGCGTTTTGGTAGTTGATGCCAAGATTAATAATTTTCCCGGTGATACTATGAACAGCCCCGACAATGGCTATAAATAGGCTAACTGATACAATGCCTTTTAGAATGCCGAGGCCTAAAGGAATAAGGGCTAATAATAAGAAGTAATGCATATTTATTTTTTAGAAAATTTATTCAACATCTTATTTACTTTATGGCTGGACTGGTGCGAACCAACGGGAAAGATCATTTTCTGGACCAACTAAATTCCATGTCGGAATTGCTTGATTATCGCTATCAATTAAAACATCATAAACTAATTTAGTTGGCTTATGGAAAAGGATGTCGCAGGCAATCGGGCCCGAAGCAAAGGGGCAGTTATTGCCAGACGGCTTACTCAAGAGCCCCCAGCCAGCACTTTGATTATTCCAAGCTACAGCGTTAAGAAGACTGGAAAGTTCATCTGGGGTCATTGGCGTGCCGTAATTTCCCCGTTCAGTCTGGACGCTTCCAAGCAAAGAAGGAGGTTCAGGCGGTAAAGGTCCTGGCTGGCCTCCGCCGCCACTAGGCGGCGGAGGAGGCGGTTCTGTAAATCGAGCTGGCACTATGACGTCATTAGGGTAAAGACCAACAGCCTTAAAGCAGGCGTCAACGCATCGAGTGTATGGGAAACGGTTATCGTCTCTTTTTTGCCGTTCACAAAAGCTTTTACCGACGTCATTGTCAGTACCAGGATTATTTAATGCTATATTTTCTTCAGGAGGGAAATTCGCATATGCTTCGGGATAGTTTGCCAATATCCAAAGAGCTGCTGGGTCTGTACTCATATTATCGGCTACGGTACAGAACTCATTTTTATAAGAGTTTTCAAGATTTTTTGGATTAGTTGCAGTTGTGATATCACCCGAACCTCCTAAATCAAATAACTTTTGGGTTAACCATTGAGCAGCAAATGTTATAAGTCCCGAAGTCCCTTCCGCAGTAGTGTAAAATTTTAGGTTAGTGTCAAAAACGCTTTCTACGGCCCCTCCTAAAATTGAGCCCGGGGTTTTAATTTTGGTGACTAAACATGAACCATTTATCCCGCGAACTAAACAGTTTTCAACTCCGAGAATTCCTCCTCCGGCTAGAGCTTTATTAACAGAAGATTTTTCTTCGAGTTCTCGCTGTTTTGCTAATTCTTCCATGGCTAACTCAATTGACCCGAAGATATTATTTTGCGGCTGGAGCATTCTTTCCCATGTATCCCAACCGCCACCCTGAGTGAAATTTTGGCTAAATGTGGTGTAGTTAGCTTCAACTATTGGGTCGCATTCAGCAGCGTCTAAATATTCTTGAAGATTATTAAAACGTCGATCGGGGCTAAGGCTTTGGAGTAAATTGTTAACCTGGGTAGGCCGGAGAGAATTAAATGCTTGGCTTTTTCTGATGTAACTGCAAAGTACTGGTGATACGTTTCCATCTCCGTTTACGGCTATATACAAAAGACCGCGCCAAATGTCTTCTCCTCGGTATTGCGCTTGAAGTTGAAAGTTGCGCCAATTTTGGACGAATGCAGGGCCGCCATCTATGCCTGAGTTTTGTATTTTTCCAACTACTTCATTTGCTACCGCCTGAAAAGCACCTTGGACAGCAGCCTTAACAGCAGTATCCCAGCCTATTTTAAATGCAGTAGCCCAATCAGTAGCAGAGGCCTTATAAGCGAAGAGACCGCCTAAAAAAGGTATTATCAAAATAATTATTAAAAAGTTTTTTCTAAAAGCCATCAGTAAGAGAATTAATTAAGTTCCATAATTGTCCATTTGGAGGATTAAGCTCGTTTTCCTCAATCCTTTGCGTAATAGTAAATAGAATCGGCTGTATATTATTGTATACGGATAATAGATTATTCATTGCTATAACTCCTTTCAGTGGGTCTTCAATCGTTTGACTAAGGGCTTGATGGTTGATTGCGAGTATTTGTAGATTAGATAAGATTTGTTGATGGACATCGAGCCAGGAAGGAGGAGCCGCTAAGGCGCTAACCTCTTTGATTATTTTGCTGTAGTGCTCGGCCTTAGAATTGAAAAATTGTTTTGCTTCAATGATGCCCTTGGAATCTTTTGTATAAAAATTAGCAAACTGTGTTGCAGCTACTCGAGGTTCATTAACTAATTCTCCCCAGATATCGATCTGAATAATTGATCCTATATTATTTAAATAATTTTCTTGTGCCTTCTTAGAATCAGATGAAAATAAGATTTCATTTGTAGATACGTTGCTGGGGGTTAGGATACTTATTCCGTCGTTTAGCATCTCGACAGTAATGTCGGCCAGAGCTCTATTGTATACATCGAGATCATCTTCTTTGTTCAGATCGCCGGCAAGATAAGCGCCAACTATTAGAGTGCTTACTTTGTCTGTAATATTGATATTAGATAGGAAATCGTCTGGTCCGGGCTTTGTCGGACTGTGGCCGGAGGCTACTTCTTCGCCATCAAGAAATCCATCGCCGTCAGTATCAGGATTAAAAGGATCGCTTCGGTAGATATATTCTTCGTAATTACAAAGTCCGTCGTTGTCGCTGTCTTCACAGGGACTAATGTCTTTGGTTTGATTTAAATTTTTTTGACTTTCCAGTCCTTCATTTTTTAATATCCCGCTTAAGTTAGCCCCAAGACCGGTAACTCCCCTTACATTTAAAAAAATTCCAGCAACGATCAATCCGGTGAATAAAAACATCGCCGTCATCAGAATTTTTATACTTGTTGGCATTTTGTTTATAAATTGTTTAAGTAAAGCTTAAAACTTTCTATTTCTACTAGTTTTCAAACCTAATAAAACTATAAGAAAAGAAAAGCTTAATATGGGTATATTTCCTAATTTATTATACCATGTCCGAACTCGGTTAGGCATGAGCTCTCCTGTTAATATCTGGTATCCACTTGAATCAGTTGAATCTGCGATATTCCCAGCTGGGTTTATTATATAAGAATGGCCGAAGTTTGAGCTTACCACAAGGTATTTTTTATTCTCGGCGGCTCTGAATTTAGCCATAGAAAGAAGTTGTTTTTCTATTAATTTATTACCATTGAAAACTGCTAAGTTATTGAGATTTACCATAAAACCGAATTCTCCGCTTCTGGAAAGGCTTGGCGATATTATATCAGAACAAACAATAATCTTGATTTTATTATTTTTGTAGTCTAATACATTGTTCCTTGTTCCTTTTGAGAAAGTTGCTCTTGAGGATATGAAATTGTTTTTTAGGATATACTCAAAAACAAGAATCGGAATTTTTGCCAAGTAAGGAATAGTCTCTCCGCCGGGAGTCAGTAGTTTTTTATCGTAAAAACCCAAAATGCCATTCTTAGAATCTATGAGAATGACTTTCGACTTAAGTCCATCCTGTTCGAGAATTCTATTGTTGTCTATAATCAAAACATTTTCTTGAGACAGATTGTTAAAGTATTTTTGTGCGGAATTAAAATCTAAAAAGCCAGAGAGGGTTTTTGAAAAATCTGCGCTTTCCGGAAAAATGACAATATCCGATTTTTTGGAGACCTCTTTAAGTAACTTGTTTTTTTCGCTGAAGTCCGCTAATAATTCTTCCGGTTCATACAATATTTTAATCGGATTTTTTGTCTGGATTACAGAGATGGTTAGTTTTTCTTTTTCAAATCCAGATTTATTTTGAGATGAAATGAGATTGGTTAAAATCAGAATCGTGGCAATACAAATAATTTCTAAAGCTGAAACCATTTTCGATTTATTACCCCGGTTTTTTACAAGCAGGAAAAGAGCGGCGGGAAAAAATACAATTAAAAAGTCTATTCCGTAGATGCCCCAGTAGGAAGCTGATTGCCGAATTAGACCAAGGTCCGCGAATAGATAGGCCGGATTGCCAAGAGTCCAATGAGGACCCAATAGAGTGTCTGGGCCGGCCCATAATATTCCGAAGAACCAAGTTCTTAAATATTCAACCAAGACAAATGTTCCGGCGTAAAAAAACGGCAATAAAATCGGTTTGGCTTTTTTGAAAAAATTAAATAAGGAATAACTAAAGATTCCCCAAAACAGCGACATTCCGGCCACTGTAACAATAAAAGGGATTAATATTACAAAAGATGCCAGAATTTTACTTTCAGTTCCGAGTGAAACAAGCGGATACACAGACCAAAGCCACCAAAATATCCAGCTAAAATAAAAAAGACCGATAATAAAACCGGCCCAGAATCCGTAAGGACGCGAATCGATTATTTTCTTATATATTTGGTTAATTCTATCCATTGGTTCAGAGATAAATTTTCGGCTCTAGAATCTGGTTGAATACCTATTTTCCTAAATATTTCGATTAACTCTTCTTTAATTATACCAAAATTTTTAGATAAATTGGCTGAAAGTAGTTTTCTTTTATGAGAGAATCCGGCCTTGGCTATTTTAAAAAACTTTTCAGTGAATTCTTTTGATTGCTGCGCCCTCCGTAGCTTTACCGTGTTCGTCCGTAGCCTTACGCGTAGGAGGAGGCGAAGGAGGGCCGAGTCAACTTTTGGCCGAGGCCTGAAGTTTTCTTTGGAAATATAGCCGATTATTTTTGGCTCGGCAAAGAATTGGACTGAAAGCGCGAGCAGATTCATTTTCGGTGGCCTTGCCCCCACACTCATTTTTGAGTGTGGGGGTGAAGCCATAATTCTTTGAGCTACCTCTTTTTGGATAGTCAGAACTATGAGCTTAGGCTTAGGCCAGTCTTCAAAGACAGTTCTTAAAAATTTAGAAGTGATATAGTACGGAATGTTACCTACTATTTTGTAATTTTCAATTTTCAATTTACAATTTTCAATCAATTCTTCAATTTTTAATTTCAAAACGTCAGCCTCAATAATTTCAACATTACTGTCTTTGAACTTCAATTTAAGCGTTTCAATTAAACGCCGGTCTTTTTCAATGGCGATGACCTTTCCGGCTTTGGCCGCTAATTTTTCAGTCAGATTTCCGGTTCCGGGTCCGACTTCCAAAACCAAGTCAACTTTTGTAATTTCCGCGGCCGCAACAATTTTATCTAGTATTTTCGGATTGACCAAAAAATTCTGGCCTAATGATTTTTTAGGTATAATTGATAATTTCATTTTCTTCCGAAGATTCTAAATTTGAAACGAATTCAACTGTATCTTTTGGGATTTCTTCTAGAAATCTTGATGAAATGCCTTGTGAAGTTGTTCCAAAAATCATGCGCGAGCGGGCAAAAGTAATAAAAACTCTTCTTTTGGCTCGGGTGATGCCGACATAGCAAAGCCGTCTTTCTTCTTCCAATTCAATCGGGTTATCCAGACTTTTTGAATGGGGCAGCAAACCTTCTTCGGCGCCGACCAAAAACACAACCGGAAATTCAAGGCCTTTAGCCGAATGCAAAGTCATCATATATATCACATTTTTATCCTCATCAATGTTTTCCGTTTCCTGGATTAAAGCCACTTCTTCCAAGAATTTACCCATTGCTTCATCGGTCTTAAAAGAATTGTATTTTCTGGCCACGGTTAAAAGTTCTTTCACGTTTTCCCAACGCATATATCCTTCCTCGGTTTTCGTATCAAGATGGGTTTTATAGTCGATTTCATTGACTATATATTTCATAAGTTTGGTTAATTCAAAGTCATTTATTTTCTCTTTTATTTTTTCCAAAGTTTTGCCAAAAGCATAAAGGGCAAATTGCGATTTTACCGGCAGGTTATCAATTTCTTTTGCTTTAATCAAAGATTCGAAAAGATTTAAATTATTTTTTCTTCCAAATTCTATTAAACGCAAAAAAGCTACTTTTCCGATTCCGCGAGTCGGAACATTGTAGATTCTTTGCAAGCTTATAAAATCATTTGGATTTGCCAAGATTCTCAAGTAAGCCAAGATGTCTTTCACTTCTCTCCTTTCATAGAATTTTAAGGCGCCAATGATTTTATATGGGAATCCTTGGGTCAGAAATTCTTCTTCAATCGGCCGCGACTGGGCATGAGTCCGGTAAAGAATTACAAAATCGTTAAGCTTGTACCCTTTTTGCCCTCCAGAGGCGGGTCCGCCTTTGGCGGAGATCAGTTGCTTCATTTTCTCAATAATAAATTTGGCTTCTTCTTTTTCATCGTCTAGTTGGGCGATTGAAATTTTTTCTCCGTCTGCATTTTCAGTCCAGAGCTCTTTTTGGTGGCGGTAAACATTGTTTTTGATCAGTCCTTGGCCGGCCGTCAGGATTATTTTGGTTGAGCGGTAATTTTGCTCAAGCCGGATAATTTTTGCTTCTGGGAAATCCTTTTCAAAGTTGAGCATATTTCGAAAATCGGCGTACCGCCAAGTGTAAATTGATTGATCGGTGTCACCAATGGCAAAAAGATTCCGATATTTGGCTGCTAAAATTTTAGTCAGAACATATTGAGATATATTCGTGTCCTGGTATTCATCGACTAAAATGTATTTAAACTGGTTTTGGTACTTTTCCGTGATTTGAGGATTTTTTTCAAAGAGTTTGACCGTGAGCATAATCAAATCATCAAAATCCATGGCATTGGCTTTTTGAAGCTCTTTTTGGTAGGCGCTGTAAATCTGGCTGATTGTTTTCTCATAATAATTTATAGCTTGCTTCTCAAACTGACTGGAATCAATCAACCCCGATTTTAATTTTGAGATTCGGTTTAAAATTGAATAAGGGTTAAAGTTCTTCGGACTAAAACCCAAATCTTCCATTACTTTTTTAGTCAAACCGAGCTGGTCATCCTCGTCATAGATAGTGAAATTTTTTGAAAAACCCAGGGTCCGGGCTTCGTTTCTTAAAATTCTGGCGCAAACCGAATGAAAAGTACCGACTAACGGCATTGCCGCTAGTCGTCCTGAGCTTGTCAAAGGACTGATTCCTAGTAATTTCTCTACTCTTTCTTTCATTTCCTGACTAGCTTTATTCGTAAAGGTAATGGCTAGAATATTTTCCGGTTTGATTCCAGAGGCAATCATATAGGCGATTCTGCGAGTTAGCGTGGCCGTTTTCCCGCTGCCCGGCCCGGCAATTATTAAAACCGGCCCTTCTATGGCCTTTATTGCTTCAATCTGGTTCTGGTTGAGGTCTTTTAGAATTTCTTCCATTGGTGGACCGGGCGGAAATCGAATCCGCGTCTCCCCGATGCGAACGGGGTGCTCTGCCACTAAGCTACCGGCCCGTTATTCACTTCTATTTGAATACAAAAATACTGTATAATAGAAACGATGTCCAGCATTTTGGATTTAAAAGACCCCAAAAATCATAAGGTTAATAATAACCGTTCTTTTAATGATGTTTTAAACGAAGATTTTTCTAAAGACGAGCATCTGGATGAGTTTTTAAATAAAGTTGACAGTGAGGAAGAAATTCCAGATAATCCGGGAATTATGGGAGAGGCATTGAGTCTTCCAGCAACTTTTACTTCAGCCCCTCACTTGGATTTAGCAGATACTGGGTCAATTTCATGGACTTCGCCAGATAGGCACCATGAATTAATCAGCCATGCCTGGAGAAAGGGTGTGATCGTTATTCTGGTAGCAATGGCTTTTTTGGCTTTGTTCTGGCAGGGAAGTATTTTGACGGCAGTCACATTTTTTATATTGGCTTTTGTAACTTCAATGCATTTTTGGCGCGAGACCCAAGACCATAAATACAAAATTTATCCCCATGGTATATTAGTCAGCGACAAATTTTACCACTATCATGATTTGGATTCTTTCTGGATTCACTATCATCCCCAAGGCTATCATGAATTAAGTCTTTGCACCGGGAGACTGTTAAACCACTACATAAAAATTCCTCTCCGCGGCCAAGATCCTTTAGAAGTCCGCGAGGCATTATCTATGTACTTGCCGGAAGAACGGCACGAAGAAGGGATTGAGGATTGGTTGAGAAGAAAACTCGGGTTGTAGCAAAAGCGAAACATAATTTTGCCCTCGTCGTTCAACGGATAGGACATGGGATTGCGGATCCCAAAATAGAAGTTCGATTCTTCTCGAGGGCGTCAACAAAAAAATCACCCTTTTCTGGGTGATTTTTTTGTGGTAAATAAAGATCATGAATTTAGAAACTCCGATTGAAAATTTGAGATATGTCGGCAAAATTTACCAGCCGCGGCTCAAAAAACTCGGCATAAAAACAATTAGGGATTTGCTATGGCATTTTCCGATGCGGTATGACGATTGGACTGAAAGAGGGAAAGTCGAAGATATAAAACCGAACCAAAAAATATCCTTGATCGGCAAGGTGGCCAGCATTGAAAATAAAAGGATTTTTCCCAGAAGAATGATTTTGACTACGGCTTCAATCGAAGACGAAACCGGAAAAGTAAAAGCGGTTTGGTATAATCAGCCGTTTTTAGTCAACACAATAAAGCCTGAAAAATTTATCAGCCTTTCCGGTAAAGTGAAGCTGGATAAGTACGGCGTCTACCTTCAAAACCCCGCATACGAGGTTTTGAAGAATGACCAATTTTCAATTTTCAATTTCCAATCAAATTCCAAATCTCAAATTCCAAATCTTAAACATACTGCTGGACTAATACCGGTATATCCGGAAACAGAAGGCTTAACTTCAAGATATTTACGATTTTTAATTAAGCCGCTTTTGAAATTTTCCAGTAAAGTTCAGGATTTTTTGCCTAAAGAAATTTTAGAGAGGCAAAGGCTGGATGATGTTAGGACTGGTTTAAATGAGATCCACTTTCCTTCTTCTTTGGAAAAAGCAGACCAAGCCCGGAAGCGTTTTGCTTTTGATGAATTGTTTTTGCTTCAATTAAAGGCTTTAAGCGAGAGAAGAAAAATTCAGCAGCAAAAAGCAGTGTCAATAAAATTTAACCAGGAAATTATCAAAAATTTCGTTTCTTCTTTGGCCTTTGAGTTGACCGGCGCCCAAAAAATCGCTTTATGGGAGATATTAAAAGATTTAGAAAAGCCATATCCAATGAACCGGTTGCTTAACGGCGATGTTGGATCTGGCAAGACAATTGTAGCGGCAGCGGCGGCTTTGGAAACGGCCCTGGCCGGATACCAAGCGGCGATAATGGCGCCGACCGAAGTTTTGGCTAATCAGCATTTCCAGACTTTTTCAAAAGTTCTAAAAAATTTCGATGTCAAATTAGGCCTTATAACTTCTTCCGGGATTAAAGGCCACGGGTTATCGAGCGATATTGTCATTGGTACTCATAGCTTGATTTCCGCCAAAGGCGGACCCGCCTCTGGCGGGCAGAAGAATGTGAGTTTTAAAAATCTTGCTTTAGCCGTGATTGATGAACAGCATCGATTCGGGGTTGATCAGCGAGCGGCCTTGTTAAGAAGCGAATCAGGAAATAATTCAAAATTCATAATTCCTCACTTATTGAGCATGACTGCCACTCCGATTCCCCGAACTTTAGCTCTGACCGTTTATGGCGATTTGGACATTTCAATTTTAGACGAAATGCCCAAGGGCCGGACTCTGATTGAAACAAAACTTATTCCGCCGGAGAAACGAGATGAAGCCTACAATTTTATCCGCGCCGAGGTCAAAGAAGGAAGACAGGTGTTTGTCATTTGTCCAAGAATAGAAGATCCAAATGGCAAAATCCAAAATTCAAATGTCAAAAAGAAAGAGAGACAATTATCATTTAAGGATTACTTAAATTACGAAGTCAAAGCGGTTAAGGTCGAATACGAAAAACTATCCAAAGAAATTTTCAAGGATTTAAGAGTGGCGATGCTCCACGGGAAAATGAAATCAAAAGAGAAAGAGAATATAATGGCCAAGTTTTCCGCCAAAGGCGGATCCGCCTCTGGCGGAAAAAATAATATCGATATTTTGGTTTCAACTTCGGTTATTGAGGTTGGCGTAGATGTGCCTAACGCCACGATTATGATGATTGAAGGAGCGGAAAAATTTGGCTTAGCCCAGCTTCATCAATTCCGGGGTCGGGTCGGCCGAGGCAAGCATAAAAGTTACTGCCTTCTATTCACCGAATCGCCCTTAGTGGGTACAACGAGGCGGCTCGAAGCTTTACTTAAGACTAATAACGGTTTCAAGTTGGCTGAGATGGATTTGAAAATCCGCGGGCCAGGAGAATTTACTGGCACAAAACAGTCTGGCATTCCTGATTTGGCGATGGCTTTCTTAGCCGATATGAATTTGATTAAACAAGCCAGAGCCGAAGCGAAATTAATTTTAAAAAATTTGAATAGATATCCGTTGGTTTCAAAAAAACTTAGCGAGTTTAACAAAAATGTGCATCTCGAATGATTAATGATTATTTTTTCTATGTTTTGGAGTTGTCCAAAATCCCATATACTTTCCAAACATTAATCTGGTTTGGGCGTCTAAGGCTGGGGTGGCAACCAAGGCAATCATTATGATTGGAGTAAAAAGCCATTGAAAGGCCAGCCAGGCAAATTTTTTCTTTTTGTGGTTTTTTTCACCTCTGGCTTTAAGAAGCAGAAGGTTGATTGAAAAAAAGGCAGAGAAAATTAAGAAAATAAAAGCAACCTGGCCGATTCCGCCGGTAATACCCGGTAAATTAAATGCCAAGATACTGCTTTTGAATTCTACTCCGCCCACAAAACCCGGGAGCCAGCCGAATACCGCAATAATGAAAGAATTGGTCGCCCAGGACCAGAAACTTTCAATATAATCAAAACCATAGGTTATTTTCTTTTTAAGAGAAACATTTTTGTTTTTCAAAAATCCGTAAAGCATATAAGGGATTGTTTCAACGCCCCAGCCCCATCTTCTATGCTGTCTATAAACATTGGTCGTGGTTTCCCTGAAATTTTTTCCGACATTAGCATCCATGTAGACTGGATAGTAAAGGGGCACGACCCGGTAATTGCCGTCGTATCTTAAAAAGCATTGGAAAAAGATAACATTATCTTCGGTGACAATGTCGGTCATCCAGAAGTCAACATCAACTAAGGCGCGAAAAGGCATTGAGTGGCTCGAAAATGTTTTTAAGCGGTTTGGCCGTTCCTGATTGAGAAGGGCCCAAAAAGTTGTTGAGAAGGCGGCTAAGCGGGAAAGAAAGGGGGCTTCCCAGATATTATTAAAATAAAGCGGCACCGGCTGATAAGAAGCATGGAGCCGGTCTTCAGTAGTCAGATAAACATAAGTGAGCCGGTTAAAATAATCCGGCGGGGCAACCGTGTCAATGTCAAAAGAAGAAACAATGATATTTTCATAATCGATTCCAAGCCGATCAATTAATTCTTTTGCTTTTTTACCGGCCCAGGCCGTGTTTGAGCCTTTGCCCGTCAGTTCGCCCGGAATACTGTCTGGGTGTTCAGTTAGTAAGAGCTTAAAAAATTTATCTCCATATTCATTTTGGATTTCTTCAGAATTTTTTTTGGCTTTTTCGCCGGCTCTGGCTTCTCTGGCTAAAACCACAATCATTTTTTCGTTGACCGGGTAATTAGATTTATAGAGCGCTTCGATTGACTGATTGATTACTTCTTTTTCTTCTTTGTAAAAAGGCAGGATGACCAAATGGTAAATCTGGCCCCATTTTAATTTTCCCCCTAAATGGGCCGAGCCCATCGGGCTTATAGGCGACTCTAATTTTTCATGCCAGTCGGTTTTTCTGACTTTTTTCATTATTGAAAAAGCTGCCCCAAGATGCGAATAAAAATAGGCAACCCTGATGATCCAATAGATATCAAAGGCGATTATGAAAATGGCGACCCAAGAAGGCCTGGTAAAAGAAAATAGGGCTAGAAGTCCAAGGGTTGACCAAGAGAGTAAGCCCGGTAAAATTTCAAAAGACCGATAAATCATTCGGTCCTTTTTGTCGGTTATTTCATTGGCTTTGCCGATTTTAAGGTACCAGTAGCCGTTCATAAAAATATTTTAAAGAATATGTTTTCGGCTTCGACTTGGCCAGTCTTTAAGCCAATTTCGAAATTTACTACTTTTTGGAAAATATTTTTCAAGTCATTAAGAGTGTATTTCTGGGTCACTTCATAATTTTTTTTGAAAAAGTACGGATGCATCTTGGTTTTTTTGAGGATTTGGACGTACTGGTATTTTTTATCAATCAGCTCACGAACTATTAACATATTTTTCAGCTGATAGGCAATCATTGACAAAAGATAAAGCGGATCGCCGCCGCTTGATAGGTAATCCTCAAAAAGAGTCAGGGCTTTGCCTTGGTTTGAAAAAGCAGCGTCAATGATATTGAAGATATTGTGGTCAATTTTGAAATTGACCAGTTTGGCAAGATCTTCTTCGGTGATACTCTTTTTATTTTCAGTTTTGGCAAAGTAGGCTATTTTATCAAGTTCGTTCTTGAGCCGCCACAAGTCTGGTCCGGTTTCTTTCACCAATTTAGCTAAAATTTCTTTTTTAATTGATAGTTCATTTTTAGCAAGATAGTTCATCGCGAATTTATTCATTGCTTGAGTCGTGGGCGGTTTGAATTCTTTTATTTGGGCTATTTTGGTCAGCAAGGCAAATAGTTTCGAACTTTTTCCGCCCAAGGCGGATCCGCTTCTGGCGGAAAACTTTTCTTGTTCCCCGGTTTGGTAAAGAAGCAGAACCGAGCCTTTCTGTTTTTCCAAATCGCTTTCTTTAATCACTTTTTCCAGAAAATCGCTTTTGGCAAATGGGTTTTTAACAACGATAAATTTAACTTGCTTGAAAAACGAATTTTCTTTTATTGCATTTCTGATTTCATTTTGATCATCTGTTTCCAGATCAAATTTATGCAAATTAAAACTATC
>VMGG01000034.1 GCA_007376425.1 Parcubacteria group bacterium Gr01-1014_2
TGGGAATTTCAGCCTAAAATCATCACTTTCTTTTGTATAATCAATGATCCGGCATTTTGCCGATTTCAGAACTGGTTTTATTTTTTGGTCGTTCGGATTGCAGATAAGGAACCCGTCTTTTGGAATTTTTCCTGCCAGCTCGGCAAAGGCCTTTTGGATGTCTTTCAGGTTTTTGTAGTAATCCAAGTGGTCATTGTCGATATTGGTGATGGCCAAAATTTTCGGCTCAAGATTCAAAAAAGACCTCTTATATTCGCAGGCCTCGACAATGAAAAATTTTCCGCTTCCGGCCACGAAATTACTTCTTTCGTCTTTCAGTAAGCTTCCGACTATAGCCGTCGGTTTTAGCCCGGCGTCCATAAAAATTTTTGCGGTCATGGCAGTAGTGGTGGTTTTGCCGTGAGTACCAGATATTGCGATTGTATAAAATTTTTTTGAGATTAAACCCAGCGCCTCCGGGTAAGTTAGTATTTTGATTTTAAGTTTTTTAGCTTTAACCAATTCAGGATTATTTTCCGGAACAGCAATTGTATAAATAACCAGTTCTGTTTCTGAATCCAGATTTTCTTTCTTGTGGCCGATTTTGATTTTAGCTCCCAAGTTTTCAAGCTCTTTTGTAATTTCTGATTCATTCGTGTCCGAACCGTTGACTTCTTTTTTTTCAAGAAGCATCATTCGGGCGATTGAAGAAATGCCGATTCCGCCGATGCCAATGAAATGGACACTTTTTACATTATTAAATTCGTTCATCATTGAAAAAGTAAATTAAAAATGGCATAATTACAAGATAAACGCCCCCATAGCTCAAAAGGACAGAGCTCCAGAATCCTAATCTGGCGATCCCCGTTCGAGTCGGGGTGGGGGTACAAAATTTAATGAATCTCCCAAAAGAAATTCAGGAAACATTAGAGAAACTGGAAACAGCCGGTTTTGAGGCTTTTGTGGTTGGCGGATGCGTTCGCGACCTTTTGCTTGGCAAAAAGCCGAAAGACTGGGACATCACCACCAGCGCCAAACCAGAAGAAATTCAGGAAGTTTTTCCTGATAGTTTTTATGAAAATAAGTTTGGAACCGTCGGCGTTAAGACTGATTCAGAAGACGAATCATTGAAGGTGGTTGAAATTACCACTTTTCGGATTGAATCAAAATACAGCGACAAGCGTCATCCCGATGAAGTTAAGTTCGCGTCAAAAATTGATGAGGACTTGAAGCGCCGGGATTTCACGATAAACGCTTTGGCCCTTCGACCGGGCTCAGGGCAGGCCTATGAAATTGTAGATTTGTTTGGCGGGCAGGAGGACTTGAAAAATAAGTTGATTCGGGCAGTCGGCAATCCCGAGGAACGTTTTGACGAAGATGCATTACGTTTGCTTAGAGCAATTCGGTTTGCTATCCAACTTAATTTTTCCGCCCAAGGCGGACCAGCCGCAGGCTGGAATATAGAAGATAAAACTTTTGAAGCGATAAAAGATAAAGCTGAGTCAATTCAGATGATTGCCGCTGAAAGAATTCGTGATGAGCTTCTTGAAATAATTCAGCATTCGCCCTGGCAGAGCAAAGATAGAAAATCTAATGAAGTGACCGAAGAAGAATTAACGCGCGGGCCGGCTCGGGCCTTTGAATTAATGCGCGAAGCCGGGCTTTTGAAATATATTTTGCCTGAATTTGAAGATGGTTATGGAGTCGGTCAAAATAAGCACCATGTTTTTACGGTCTGGGAGCATAATTTGCGCGATGGCCCTGATTCAACTTTTTACGGTCATGATGTAGTCGGTGGCAAAATGACCGCTAAAATTATGAGCCGGCTCAAGTTTTCGAAAAAAGACACTGAAAAAGTGGTTTTGTTGGTGCGGTATCATCTTTTTCAGTCAGATCCGGAAAAAATAACTGATTCGGCGGTGAGAAGGGTTTTGCGAAATGTCGGCCAAGAAAATATTTGGGATTTGATTGATGTCCGGCTCTGCGATAGAATCGGTTCCGGCGTGCCCAAAGCAGAGCCCTATAGATTGCGGAAGTTTTTGGTGATGCTTGAAAAAGCGCTTCGCGAGCCAGTGTCACTGAAAGAACTGAAAATTAACGGCAATGAAATTATGGAGTTATTGAAAATCCAGCCCGGGCCGCGAATAGGTTTTATTCTCAACGCCTTAATGAATGAAATTTTGGAAGACCCTCCAAAAAATAATAAAGACTATTTGGAAAACCAGACCAAAGGGTTAAATGAATTATCCGACAGAGAGCTTAAAAAATTATCCGACGAGGCCAAAAAGAAAATGGGAAATATTGAATACGAAAAAGAAGAAAAAACAAAAAAGAAATATTGGGTGAGTTAAAACGGGCTGTGGTGTAACAGTAGCACGCTGGCTTCGGGTGTCAGTAGCTCCGATGCAAATTCGGACAGCCCGACCATGAAAGTTAAGAAAAATCAAGTTTTAGTTCGATGTTCTCGTTGTAAGAAAGGATATTTTAAATACGTCGGACATGTTAAAGAAAATATTAAATTAGGACATAATTTCTTTTGTTCCCATGAGTGTATGTCTAATTTTCACAAGACAGGAAAATGGTTAGAATGTGAAAATCAACTATGTAAGAAGAAGTTTTATCGGCCCAGTAACGATATTTTAGAGCACAATTATTGTTCTAGATCTTGCGCGGTAAAAGTAAACAACCTAAGGTATCCCAAATGGCCGAAGCGGTATTGCGTAGAGTGCGGGGCGGAATTTAAAAATAGAGATTCAGAATACTGTTCTCTCAAATGCGGGTATATGCAAAACGGGAAGAGAACCCTTAAATATACCAAAGAAGAACCTATTAATCTTATTCGAAAATACTTCAAGAAAAACAATAGAGTACCCGCTAGAAGAAATTTACCTCTACTCGCATCTTGTACTCGATACTATTTCGGTTCCTGGAACAACGCTGTCATCGCCACCGGATTAACTCCCAATCGTTCTCATGATCATCGGATGTATCGGAGAATAATGACTAAAGCCAATGATGGCCATATGTGCGATTCAGTATCAGAAGCTATTATCGATGATTGGCTTACTAAGAACAAAATTCCTCACAAGAGAGATATCCCTTATCCAGATACTAATCATAAAGCTGATTGGGCAGTTAAAGATAATATATTTATTGAGTATTTCGGTTTGGCAAAAGACAGTCCAAGATATGACCGCTCAATAAGAAAGAAAAAGAAATTATGTGAAAAATTCAGAATTAAGCTTATAGAAATCTATCCCCAAGACCTTTATCCTGATATCTCTCTTGATAGTAAATTAAAAGCTTTACTATAGAGGGGTTCGTGAGATTCCGGGTGCAAATCCCGGCGTCCCGAATAGTTATTTTTAAAACGGTCGACGGCTATTTAGAAATTACGTTTTAATATGCTATAGCATATTAAAACGTAAAATTAAAAGAATGAATAAATGCCAGAAATGCGGCATGGGTACAAAGGGTTATAAATGCGAGATATGCGGCGAAGAATCAAAAAAGCACGGCCCCAATCATAAGTGCGGCGGAGAGCATTGTGTTCCAAAATGCTCCGGCTGCGGCCAAGCCGAAACCAAGTGCACTTGTAAATAGAATTTGAATTAATCTCTAGTTTATTTTATACTAACAGCAGTTTTTTTGTTTGTTTGTTCGTTACCAAGGAGGCGGAATGGCTCAAATGGTTCTTCGGAGAATGTTAGATAAGGTAATGGAGCATTTGCCTGGCATTGTGGCTAAATACGCCAAGCGCGGTCTTGAACGTTTGTATGACCGGGCCTTTGAAACTCCTCTTGGCCAGAAACTAAAAAGTTTGGGTATGCCCAAGAAGTACGTTCTTGAATTTCTTCTTTACAACTTGACCGAGCTTTTTGAGTCAAGGTGGAAGGATAACACTGGTCTGAGGCATTTTTTGAAGGAAGTGACTGTAGACGTGTCTCCGGAAATAGCCAAGCGGATGATCAACGGCGTGAGAGAAGAGATTCTGGCCAGTGTTGAAACGGCCCCGGCCGAGGAGAAAGAATTGGCCAGCTTTCTTTTGGAGCTTGAAGACCAAGACTTGATTGAGCTTATTAACTGGCTTTATCAGAAGACATCGGCCGAGATTAAACAGATTCTCGTTTATCTTCGTCTTTTTTCAGCCGAGCAAATCGCAAGACTGATGGGATTCACGGACCAGGATCGGGAGAAGTTTTTCGACATTCTGAATCCTCAGCCGCCATCGCAAGAAGCAAAGCAGGGGATTTTGAAGGCAATGACTGACGATGTCGGGAGACTTAGAAAAAGAATTCGTCAGCAAATAATTCGTCAACGACGAAAGGCAGGAAGAAAATGAAGGATTGGTACTTGCTTGTCAAAGGATTGTGGGGCGTGGGCCTCGACTCGGCCCAGCTCGTTCTTGAGAGCCTCAAAAGACCCCTCAAAAGATACGGGGCCTTTCTGAAGAAAACTTCGGCGGTCTTGGGCGGAGCCTTTGGCTTCCTGCTCATTCTTTTCATCGTCGGAGCCTTTACGAACTCCAGGGAAGTCCGGGGAGCCTCGCTTTTCATGATGGGAACAACCGTTGTGCTCTGGATGCTGGCGGCTTTTCCCGTTGTTCTGGCGATTCGACTCGGCTATGACTGGGGGCCGGTGAAGAAAACCGTCAGGCTGATAGGTTTTGTCGGCCTCTGGTTTTACTTCGCCGCCGCCTACTTCAGCCT
>VMGG01000035.1 GCA_007376425.1 Parcubacteria group bacterium Gr01-1014_2
TGCCTTCACAATAATATGCTTTTTACCTCGCGGCGGCTGGACATTTTCATCTACCGGACCGACAATATCGATTGTCGGCACACCAAATGCCTCGGCAATATAGATCGGCCCGGTATCGACAGCAATAATACAATCCAAATGAGTGATCAAAGCTTTGAGTTCATCGAGGTTCATCTCACCGCAAGTATTCCAAGTCTGAACATCAGAATCAACCGCCGCCAGCATCTCTTTGACTCGCGCGTGATCGCTGGACGAACCAAGCACGACTATTTTCACACTGTACTGTTTAGCAATCATATTAGCCAGTTGGCCAAAACGCTGGGCCGGCCATTCTTTTATTTTATTACCTGCTGTAGGGATAATGCCGATGCAAATATCCGACCCAAAGGTTATTCCAGCTTCAATCGCTTTTCTTTGAACTTTTTTTAGTGCTTGGGGTGAATATGCCAGCTCTTTACGCGTATCATCCGTATAAATTCCCAATGGTTCCAAAAGACGCAGGTACTCGCGCGGGGCATATTTAAGCATATTATGCGGTTTAGTTACAGTAAAACGCCGCAAGAGTTTATAAACTCGGGTTTCATAAGGGCTATATCCGCCGACCACTTCCGGAGTAATAACTGCCGGGATTCCAGAAGCAAGAATCGCGGCCAACATTAAACCGTGAGGACCGCAGAGAATGGCTACATCGACTTTTGCAGTGCGCAAAACTTTGGCAAGTTTCAACCCATTACCGGAATACGGATAATACCGATTAACATCCGGGTGATCGGCTAAAACCCCGGCATTGCCGGGCATCCCAACAACCAAAACTTCGCAGTCGGGATATCGGCCTTTTAGGGCTCGAAAGACCGGCGTGGTACAAACCATATCGCCAAGCCGTCCCATCTGAGCCACGATAATACGCTTCGGGTTTCTGGACACCGAATCAGCAGGGCCAAAAATAATTCCCCTGATCAATGCAAAAAATGTAATTATAATTTTCTGAATCATTTATGGTGAGCTAATGCTTCGACCTTGCTCAGCATCATGAGCCTGTCGAATGATCGAACCATTTTTGTATACGATGAAATCCTCCAAAACAAGCATATCCATTTCGCTTTTCAAAAATGTATTTATAGCATTTTCAGGAGTATTTACAATTGGCTCGCCCCGAAGATTGAAAGAAGTATTCAGAAGCATCGGGACAGAAGTTTTTTGCCTGAACCGATCGATCAGCTTCCAATACCGCGGCGACGTCTCCCTGAAAACAAGCTGGGGTCTCGCCGAACCGTCAACATGGGTGATAGCCGGAACAATGCCTTGCTTATCTTTTTTCACCGGCACGACATAAAGCATAAACCTTGCCGGATAATGACTTTTTAGGTCTGGAATCTCAAAAAAACCTCCAGCATGCTCGGCCAGAACCGAAGGCGCAAACGGCCGGTACGGCTCCCTGAACTTAATCTTTGTGTTAACGATGTCTTTCATTTCAGCTCTGCGCGGATCGGCCAAAATTGAACGGTTCCCCAAAGCCCGCGGCCCCCATTCAAAAGGGCCTTGAAACCAGCCGATCACTTTCCCTTTTGTTATGTTATCGCTGACTATATCAATAAGTTCATCTTCGCCGGATACGAATTTGTAAGATAGTTTTCTTTCTTGAAACGACTTTTCTATCTCTTCATTTGAATACTCCGCGCCCCAATAAGCGTGGCCCATGACGAATCCCCGCTTTTTATTAAAAGCGATGTGATATAAAGCCAAAGCCGCGCCCAATGCCCCGCCACTGTCTCCAGATGCAGGCTGAATGTAAATCTGTCTAAACGGAGTCTTCTGCCTAATTTTCCAGTTAGCCACAGAATTCAAAGCAACGCCTCCGGCCAAACATAAAGTATCTATCCCGGTTAATTTATATAAATGATTAGCTAAAGCAACAAGATGTTCTTCTAAAACCGCCTGAATTGAAGCAGCAATATCAGCATAGAATTCTTGTAGTTGGGAATTTTTATTTCGGGGCTCCCCGAATAATTCAACAAATTTATTTGAAAAGGTTTCCGAAAGCGATCTCTGAAATTTAAAATAATCAAGGTTTAATCTGAAAGAAGAATCATCGGTAAGCGTGATCAATTTTTTTACTTTATCAACGTAGCGGGGAATTCCGTAAGGAGCCATGCCCATAACCTTATATTCCCCTTCATTTACCTCAAATCCAAGAAATGCAGTAAAGACCGAATATAGTAAGCCTAACGAGTGAGGGAAATGCACTTCTTTTAGAATCCTTATTTTATTCCCCTCGCCAATACTTAAAGCTGTAGTCGCCCATTCACCGACGCCATCCACCGTTAGAATTGCTGCTTCATCATAGGGAGAACAGAAAAATGCCGAGGCGGCATGGGAAAGATGATGATTTGAAAAAAGCACTTTTTGGGGGCTGACGCAAAGCTCGCTAGCTATAAGATACCGAATCCAAAGTTTATCAAGAAATAAATGCTTTATTGACTCACGAAAAACTCCTGGAGCAAGAGGAAAAGTTTTCAGCGCAGTTTTAATAATGCGCTCAAATTTTATAAACGGTTTTTCATAAAAAACCACCCAATCAACATCACTTGCTTTTAGATTTGCTTTTTTCAAAACAAAATCAGTTGCCAGTGAAGGGAATCCAGAATCGTGCTTTTTTCTGGAAAACCGTTCCTCTTCTGCCATAGCCACTGGAACTCCATCAATAAGAAGGCAGGCGGCGGCATCGTGATAAAAAAAGGAGAGTCCAAGAATCCTCATGTTAAAATTCCTTTTGAAAATCCTCAAAGGTGCGCATTTGTTTTCGAGGCAACTTAAAATTAGAACCTGAAGATTTTTTATAGTAAGTAATCAACTTATAGGGGATAGCAAACAAAGCAAAGATAGTAAAATAAAAAATGGTCAAAAAAACATTGGAAGTCAGATTTCCGATAAAAAATCCGAATCTTTTCCAATTTTCCCATAAACGAGAAAAATATCTCATCAAAAAATTGTATAAATAAATGGGCCCAGAGGCGTACTTTGCCCAAGAATAATAATTATAAAAAAAAGAAATAAAAGAAGCACCATGGGAATCAGCCACCAAAGTTTATTCTTCGCTAAAAACTCCAATAAATAACCAAGTATGACAAATCTTGTTTTAAATGA
>VMGG01000013.1 GCA_007376425.1 Parcubacteria group bacterium Gr01-1014_2
GTTGTTTCATCAGGCGACGGAGACTTTTTACCGGTCTTGAAATATCTTAGAGATAACGGTAAAGATGTCATAATTTTGGCCCGGGGACCGAGAACTGCCAGAGAAATAAGACAGTTCGCCGGCAGCAATTTCAGGGATTTTACGCGTTTAGAGAATGTTCTTAAATTTGAAGAAAAATAAATAGAGCGGACATACGAAATATCCGCTCCACGTTTAGTATTTAAATCCTAGCAAAATTGAAAATTGATGTCAAGTCGGAAGCGGGGCCAAAATAAAAAAGCCCCCGGTGGGGACGAACCCCACAAGGGTCTTTTTCATAATGATATTATAAGTATAGCAAATTTTATCCACATGTCAAATTTCTGTAAATATATGGCTTATTTCTAGTAGTCCCCATGAAAACAATCCTAGTTGATGCGGCAAAAACTTAGGCCGTTTGATATGAACTTTTAGTTGACATTCTCTTTTATCTGATTATAATAAAATTATAATTGGCAGTGAGGGAGAAATGAAAATTTATTTCCATTTCGACCGAACGAACTAATTATATGAGTAAACTCATATAATGACTCAAAAAGTTTTAAAAGTCGGTGATTCAGCCGCCGTAATTATTCCAAAAAAATCTCTAAAAGAACTCGGTTTGCGTCTGGGGGACGAGGTCAGCGTTCAGATTGATAAAAAACAGCGCAAAGTTTTAATTGAACCGCTGATGAAAAAAGTTGATAGTGAATTACTAGATTGGACTAGTGTCTATAGTTGAAAGGCCAAAGTCAAAATTTAGCGGCCAAGAATTATATAAAGGCATTTTCAAAAAGGTAGCAGTTTATTTAGAGTCTTTAGCTCAATATCATGTTTTTGCCGACGGAAACAAAAGAACCGGTGCCGTATCAGCGGCTCGTTTTTTATTCATCAATGGCTATGAGTTGACAGCTACCAATAAAGAATTGGAGAGTTTTGTTTTAGAAGTTGTTGTTGAAAAATTAAATTTAGATTTAATTGCCGGTTGGTTTAAGAATTATTGAATTGCCAGTAGTGTTGGATTCTTTGTTAGAAATGTCTAAATAGTTATCTGGGTTTGACATTAACTGATTTTTTGTGTTATTATTTATAAGCTTGTAAGACTTATGTCTGGAGAGTCCAGACTTTTTTAATGATGGAAATACGAAATATTGCGATCATTGCTCATGTTGACCATGGCAAAACAACTTTAACCGATGCTCTTATGCGCCAGACCGGCGTTGGGGCAGAGGACGTTTCAATGGATTCAAACGAGCTCGAAAAGGAGCGCGGAATTACAATCTATGCTAAGAATACGGCTATTTTTTATCCTTCGGCAAGCTCAGGACGTGCCGTCACAAAAATAAACATAGTTGATACGCCGGGGCACGCTGATTTCGGTTCTGAAGTAGAACGGGTCTTGCGGTCAATCGATTCGGTTCTTTTGGTTGTTGATGCTCAAGAAGGGCCCTTGCCTCAAACTCGGTTTGTGCTTAAAAAATCTTTGGAGCTTGGATTAAGGCCGATTCTAGTCATAAATAAGATTGATAAGCCCGCGGCTGATCCGGAAAAGTGCGAAGAGCAAGTTTTAGAATTATTTCTTGAACTTGGCGCTTCCAATAACCAGGCCAACTTTCCAGTTGTCTATGCAATCGGCCGCGACGGCATCGCCAAAAAGAACTTAACTGACCAGTCAAAAGATTTGTCTCCTCTTTTGGATACAATTTTAGAACACGTGAAACCGGCTTCGTCTGATGAGCTGAAAGAAAAGCCTCTCCGGTTCCAGTCTTTTAATCTTGGCTATGATAATTTTTTAGGGCGTTTAGCATTTGCTCGGATACACGAAGGGACTGCTTATCCGGGACAGCAAGTTTTTATTAAAAAAGAGAATGGCGACACCAGAAGCGGGCGCTTGGATAAAATTTTCGTTTTCAAAGGGGTTCAGAGAATTGAAACTGAAAGCGTCAGCGCCGGCGACATCGCCTTAATTGCCGGACTTTCTGACATTGATATTGGAGAAACAGTAGTCGGGGACCAAAATACCCGGCCGCTTCCGGCGATTTCCGTAGACGAGCCTACCATTGCCCTTAATTTTTTGGTGAATGATTCTCCTTTTGCCGGAAGGGAAGGGAAGTTTGTCACCTCCCGTCAAATAATGGAATACCTTGAGCGGGAGCTTGAAAGCAATGTCGGTTTGAAAGTAGATTTTAATTCGTCAGGAGGTTTTCTGGTTTTTGGACGAGGTGAACTGCATATCGCCATTCTTCTTGAAAATATGCGGCGCGCCGGCTATGAATTACAGGTTTCTCAACCACAGGTGATTATACGTGAGGAAAACGGCGTTAAAACTGAGCCTTTTGAAGAAGTATTGGTAGATGCGCCCCAGGAATACCAGGGAGTCATTATTGAAAAATTAGGGATGAGGGGATTTATAATGAAAGACATAAAAATTGAAAGCGAAACAGTTCGGATGTTTTTTGAAGGGCCTACTCGCGGGTTGCTTGGCTATCGGAATCAGTTTATTATTGATACGAAAGGGGAAGGAATATTGTCATCGCGTTTTTTGGAATTCAGGCTTTTGGTAGAAAATATGCGAAAAAGAAAAAGTGGTTCAATGGTTTCTATGGCCACTGGAAAGGCTCTTGGTTTTTCTCTTTGGAATTTGCAGGAGCGGGGCCGGCTTTACATAAAGCCGAATGTTGAAGTTTATGAAGGGATGGTCATCGGTGACACTTCTAAAGGAGAAGAGATGAGGGTTAATCCGACAAAAGGCAAGCATATGAGCAATATGCGTTCTTCTAGTTCTGATGAAGCGATATTTTTGGTTCCTCATTATGAGCTTACGATTGAGAGGGGATTGGAAGTGATGGCTGACGATGAATATTTAGAGATTACTCCGCAGAGTGTGCGCCTTAGGAAGCGGAAATCCTTATAAAATAAGGGTTTGTTGATAATTAGGCTTTCTTTTAACTTTGCACTTTGTTACTATATTACTAATAAATAAGTATGGTGGTTCAAGATAATAAAAAGAGGGCAGTTGAGCTTAGAAAGAAGGGATTTTCGTATTCAGAGATTAAAAAATCGCTTTTTGTTCCAAAATCAACCCTCTCTTACTGGCTGAAAAAAATAAAATTGTCTGAGTCGCAGCTCCAGAGACTAAAACGGAAACGGAGCGAAGCGGGTAAAGCCGGTTCTAGATTTAAAAAACTTAAAACTGTTGAAATGATTGAAAGGATTCAAAGGGTTTCAGCGGCAGAGATTCAAAAAATTTCCAAAAGAGAATTATGGATGATGGGTATAATGCTTTATTGGAGAGATAGGAATAAAAACGACCTTAAAAAAGGCGTTCGTTTCACCAGCTCTGATCCCAACCTAATTAAATTATTTTTAAAATGGCTTCGAGAGATCGGACAATTAAAAAGAGAAGAAATTCAGTTTGATATTTTTTTAAACAGACGCAAAAGAAATATGAATAGGGCTATTAATTATTGGGCAGAAATAACCAGGTATCCGCAATATAGTTTTCCGAGAATTTACCGCCAATCAAATAAAACTGAATACGGCCTTTTAAGAGTCAGAGTAAAGGCTAGTTCAATGCTTGCTAGGCAAATATCCGGATGGATAAAAGGAATAATAAGTATTACTAAACTTTAATAATAAACTTATTAATGTTTATTACTTATTTAGATACTTTTACTTTCCTATGAAAAAAGTTAGTCGATGCCCGTGGCCAGGAGATGATAAGTTGATGTGTGAATACCATGATAAAGAATGGGGGAAGCCCTGCCATGACGATAGAATCCATTTTGAATATCTGGTTTTGGACACTTTTCAGGCCGGTTTATCTTGGCGGACAATTTTGCATAAGAGAGAGAATTTCCGGAAAGCATTCAGTAATTTTAATCCGAAAATCATAGCCCGGTATGATAAGAAAAAAATAAAGTCTTTAATGAATGACCCGGGGATTATAAGGAATCGGTTAAAAATTGAAGGGGCAGTTAAGAATGCCAGAGCGTTTTTGAAAATCCAAAAAGAATTCGGCAGTTTTGATAAATACATCTGGCAGTTTGTCGGACATAAGACCATTAATAATAGACAAAAAACATTGAGCGGGGTGCGTTCTAAAAGCAAAGAATCAGATGCGATGTCTAAGGATATGAAAAAACGGGGCTTCACTTTTGTCGGATCCACAATATGTTACGCCTATATGCAGGGAGCCGGCTTGGTCAATGACCATTTGGCCGGCTGTTTTAGAAAGAAAGCGGTCACCTTACGGTGACCACGTAAATTTTGCTATTCAACTTTGCCAAAAAATTTTATTGTGCTAAGATTGGCTGATGGACGAGATTACTAAAGATCAAAATTCGGAAACAAAAATCTCTATTTCTGTTCCAATGGCAATCATTATTGCCGGGGTTTTAATCGCCGGCGCAGTTTTTTATTCAAACAAAGGTCCGGCGGATCAGCAAGGCGCAATCGGTCAACTCGCTGGCAAAGTTGAAGTTTCAGCAGATGACGATCTGTTTCTCGGACCAGAAAACGCCAAAGTAACAATTATTGAATTCTCGGATTATCAGTGCCCCTTCTGCCGGAGTTTTTGGCGAGATACTTTAGGCCAGATTAAAGAAAAATACATTGATGCTGGAAAAAGCGTGAGATTTGTTTACCGAGATTTTCCGCTTTCATCTATTCATCCGACGGCTCAAAAATACGCCGAGGCGGCCGAGTGCGCTCAAGACCAAAAGAAATACTGGGAAATGCACGACAAGATTTTTGAAGAACAGGATAAGCTTGGGCAGGGAACGATCAGCGCTTATGATTTAGAGGATATTAAAAAATGGGCCACCGAGCTTGGACTAGACAGTTTTAATTTTAACCAGTGCCTTGATTCGGGGAAATATGCCGCTGAAGTAAAAAAAGATTTTGATGATGGTTCTAAAGCCGGAATCAATGGCACGCCCTCCTTTTTTGTAAATGGGAAAATTTTAGTCGGGGCCCAGCCAATTCAGGCCTTTATTCAAGTTATAGATTCAGAGCTCGAAAAGTAAGATTTGCACATGATTTTTAATAAAAAATATTCTAAGAAATTAATTATTGCTTTAAGAATCTCCCTTGGCCTTGTCTTTTTTTGGTTCGGCATCTTAAAACTTTTCGGCTATAACCCGGTTTATGAAATTGTTTATGCCAGTTTCCCGTGGTTTAGCTATGGAATCGGGAATTTAATACTTGGAGCAGGGGAGACGCTTATCGGCCTCGGCCTTTTGACAAATATTTTTCCTAAGCTCACTCATACTTTTTTGATTCTGCATCTGGCCGGAACTTTTACTGTTTTCATTACTGGTCCGGAATTAATGTTCAGCCCCTATTTTCCAATCCTCACTTTAAGCGGTGAGTTTGTTTTTAAAAATGTTGTCTTAGCTTTTGCTGGACTGGTTGTATTGTCTCACGGGAAAAAGTAAAATTAAATTAAATGAAAGTTAGAATCGCAATCAACGGTTTTGGCAGAATCGGAAGAGCTTTTTTCAAGGCGGCTTTTGATCGGAAAACAAAACCGGAATTTGAATTTGCAGCCATAAATGATTTGGGCGATTTGGAACAACTGGCTTATCTTTTGAAATATGACAGCGTTTATGGACGATGGGGTAAAAAAGTAAATTCAAAATTCAAAATTCAAAATTCAAAAATTTTGGAAGTAGAAGATAAAGAAATTCTCTTTTTGCAAGAAAAAGAACCGGCTAATCTGCCGTGGCGAGATTTAAATATTGATATTGTTCTTGAATCAACCGGTGTTTTTGAAAGTTTTGAGAAAGCAAAAATCCATTTGGATGCCGGAGCTAAAAGGGTGGTGATTTCTGCTCCGGCCAAAGATGAAGAATCAGATTGGGGGAAAACAGTTTTGCCTGGAGTTAATAATGAAGATTTTGCAAAATGCAAAGTTTCTTCAAACGGTTCTTGCACGACTCAATCAGCTTCAGCGGTGATGCAAATTTTGAAAGAAACAGTCGGCGTAAAAAAGGCATATCTGGTTTCGGCTCACGGCTATACTGCCACTCAAAACTTGATTGACGGGCCCCCACACTCATACATGAGTGGTGGGGGTGGCCCGACTTCAAGCCGTGATTTCAGACGAGCGAGAGCGGCGGCAATAAATATTGTCCCGACTTTTACTGGAGCGACATTAGCCGTAGCCAGAGCGGTAAAGGATTTGAATTTTGACGGAGCGGCTTTCAGGGTGCCGGTGATTAGCGGTTCAATTTCGGCCATTACTTTTTTGGCCGAGCGGCCGACTACAGTTCAAGAGATTAATGAGATTTTTAAAAAAGCGGCTCAAGATTCGCGCTGGGAAGGTATTTTGAAAGTGACTGAAGAGCCGATTGTTTCAACCGACATAATCAACGAACCTTATGGCGCGATTATTGATTTAAGCATGACCTCGGTAGTGGATAATGATTTAGTTACGGTTTTTTCCTGGTATGATAACGAAGCCGGCTATACTGAAACTCTGGTCAGGCATGTCCTGGAAGTGGCAAAAACAATTTAGAAAGTAGAATTATGGAAGATTTTTTTCTATTGCTACTTTTTGGTTATTTAATCGGTTCAATCTCGCCCGGTTATTTTTTGGGGGAGCACTACTCATAGCCGTTTTGGATCAATTCTCTTTTCTGATTGACGATAATTTATTGGTGCCGCTTGGTACGGCGAGCCTATTGTGGATAATCAGCCTTGCCATCGGTTTTTAAGTAGTCTACCTTTTAATAAATGAGTATTTTTGTTTCTCTTATTATTTTTCTTTCCTTGATTGTCTCGCCGGTTTTAGCTCAAGAGACTACTGGCCCCAAGCCCTATACCCGAGAGGAAATTAAAAGCAGATTAAATGAAGGGGTTCAACAGTTTAGGCAAAATGTAAAGACAGAAAGGACCGAATTAAAGACCGAAGTTCAGAATTTAAGGACTATAAATAAAGAAGAGTTGGAAAAAAGAAGAGAAGAATTAAAGAATTCAGCTGAAGAAAAGAGGGAAGAGTTTAAGAATAGGATGAAAGAAGTCCGAGAGAAGGCCAAAGAGCAAATTGAGGCCAAAAGAGCTGAAATGAAAGAAAGACTGCAAACGATCCGCGACGAACATAAAAAGAAAATAGCTGAAAGGTTGGAGAAACAGCTTAATGAGCTTAATGAAAGAATGATGGATCATTTTTCCAGCGTTTTAGACAAGTTAGAAAAAGCTTTGGTTAATATAGAAAGCCGGACTGATAAAGCCCAAGCCCGCGGCTGGAATGTTTCTGCAGTTCGGATAATGATATTCGCGGCCGAAAACGCAATTACAGAAGCAAGAAAAGCAGTTGAAGATCAAAGCGCCAAAACTTACACCCCTATAATTTCTGGCAATGAGGAAGGATTAAAACCAGAAGTTGGCCAAACAAGGCAAACTTTGCATAGAGATTTGGTTGCGGTCAGGGGGAAAGTCAGACTGGCTTATGAAGCAGTAAGAAAAGTGGCCACAACTTTGGCCCAGGTGCCAAGAATTGACGAAGATGCAACGCCTTTGCCAACAGCCAGCCCAAGTCCGACTCTGACCCCGACCCCAAGTCCAACGTCGAGTCCGACACCGGTTTCGACAAGCTCACCGCAAGCAACACCAAGCCCAACGCCTTAATTTAAAATATGCCCAAAACACTTTTGATAATCGTAATAATAGTAGCATTAGCCGTAGTTGGTTATTGGTTTTGGCAATCCCGCATTCAGGAGCCAGGCTCTGGATTACCTAAAATCCCTCAAGTTTCTGACGAAGACACAACCAAGCAGATTAATCAGGATTTAGACCAGATTAATTTGGGCGATATTGATGCGGAATTTAAAAATATTGATGTTGATTTAAATAATCTGTAGATCCCGTTAGAAGTTTTGCTCGATCTTGGGATATTTAGGGAAAGGCGGCCAAAACGGCCGCCTTTGACTTAGCCCAAAACTTTAGATAGTTTATGGATTAGTGGCCAACTCCATTCAGATTTTAAAAGAAATTAGTCAGCTGATTTTTTTAGTTGAGAATTCAAGCATTCAAAAAACCGACAAACTTAAACTCATAAAAGTTCTTTTTGTTCTTAAATTGAAATTAATCGAGCTTTTGGAAAAGGAGTTAAAAATGGAGGGTAGCGAAGGTTTAAAGATTAAATCACAAAGTGATAATCGCTCGTTTGGTGTTGGGGTCAATATGGCCAAGAGCTCTGACGAAAGCATTAAATTATCAAACAAACAAGATTTAATTATTCAGTTTATAAAAGATAAGTCCCGTCCCGTGAGTCCGAATGAACTTTTAAGTCTTGGCATTGCTGGCCGCTCTTTGCGCCGTTATATTAAAAGTCTAATTGACGGGAAAAAGATAAAAATAGAAAAATCAGGCCGAAATCATTTTTATTCATTGGCATAAAATACTATACTTGAATAATGAACATTAACTTGAAACACTGGACTGGCACGGTGCTTGTTGCAATAATGGCAGGTTTTATAATTTTTGGTTTGCTTCGCGGCCAAGAAATATTAAGTAAATTTTTGAAGTCAGAACCAATAGATGCAAATTTGAGAAGGGGAGAGCTCTTGGAACAGATTAAACCTGATCCATCTTCAAGTATAGTTCCAGCTACTCAACTTGTTCCTACTAAAACTCCGACTCTGTTGATGATGCCATCGCCGATTATGAGTCTAACTTTTTCACCGGCACCTGTTTTGACTTCGACCCCAGTTCCGACTCCAGTTTCGACATTCACGCCTACGCCTACTCCAGTATCAGTATTAAATCAATCATCTACGCCGACGCCAAGTCCTGGGCCTACATCTACTCCAATACAGCAACAAGCTCAATGCCAAGAGGGCCAAGTTGATATTAACAAAGCGCCAAAAGAAGAGCTTATTAAAATTAAACATATAGGCGATGTTAGGGCAGATGAGTTAATTACTTTAAGGCCATTTTCGTCAGTAGACGATTTGGAGCGCGTAAAAGGAATTGGCGGGCCTGGGTCAAAAACTCTTACGGACATAAAAGAGCAGGGAATTGCTTGCGTGGAATAATACTGGCCAGTATTTATTTCTATAGTTGGCCACTATACTCTCTGGCCACTATAAATGAAGCTTCCTAGGAGGGTATCTTAGCGGAATTATTCCGAAGCTTTTCCTACTTTGCTACTCTGTGAAGTAGCTTCGCTACGAAGTATGAGCGCTAAAGCTTCCCAGGGTTATTCTCTATTAAGTTATTAACAGATAGGGTTATTTTGCCTTTAAATAGAGTTTTAAAGCCTTAATAAACTTATCCACAGTTTTACCCTTTACACCCGATTATTAACCTCATAAAATAAGGCTAATTGTGGATAAAATAGTGCTGAAAAGCATTTTTATTAACCCTCATACCAAAAAAGCGACGGCGCAGGTTATTCAATCCTGATTGTTTTGCTTTTCGCTTTTTTGGCGTGGGGGTTGTCTGTTTTAGATAACCGACCCATTAAAAATTGGTCGAGATTAACGAAATTAAGATGTGCGCCCCCTCACTCACTTTCAGAATTTCCGGGAGTGAGTGAGGGGGTCATCCGGTTGGTCCTGGTCGAAAAAATAAAGGACCACCCCATCCATATTAAAAAACCGGATAAATGGTTCGACAAATTTACCCTAATACTAAATTTGTCGGAGCATTATTAATAATTGATAATCCGAAAAAATAGTCGAAAAATTTTTCGGGTTATAAAAATTAACTACCCGTCTAACTTTTTATAAAAATAAAAACTTGGCGGGTTAGTCGTAGAAAAGAAAAAAATGAGTATTAAAAACAAAACAAAATTAAGCCTAAAAAAAGGTTTAACAGTTATTACTTCAGCGGCAACAATTTTGGTGCTGTCTGGAGTGGCCTTAGTCCCTTCAGGGGCTCAGGCCCAAACTACGGCTGAAATAATCGCCCAGTTGCAGGCTCAAATTGTTGCCTTAACCGCGCAATTAAATGCCCTGGTAGCAGGACAACCGGCCCCAAGCACGGCTTGCACCTTTACTCGGAGCTTATTCCTTGGCGTAGTTGGAAATGATGTAATGTGTTTGCAGCAGTATCTAAATAGTACGGCTAATAAAGTTGCTGCCACTGGCGCTGGTTCTCCGGGTAGTGAAACCACTTATTATGGTTCCAGAACCCAGTCAGCCGTCGCTTCATGGCAGGCAGCTAATGGAGTCAGTCCAGCTGCCGGATACTTTGGTCCGATTTCACAGGCCAAGTATTCGAGTATGGCTGTAGCTCCCGGCGTACCGGGCGCGACCCCGGCCCCAGGAGTACCGGGCAATGTTGTTGCTAGCTTAGCTCCTGATAATCCGGGAGCAAAAACAGTTATGATTAACTCTTACGGCGTGGTGCTTATGTCCGTAAGATTTACCGGTTCTGGGAAAGTCCAGGAACTAACCTTTAAAAGAAACGGTCCTGGTGATGTAGCAGATTATGACAATCTTTACATTTATGATGGTGCCCGTCGCTTAGTAAGCGGAAGAACTCCGTCTTCAGCTACCGGCGAGGTAACTTTTATCAGCTTGGGTATTGATGTAAGCGGAAGTAAAGATCTTCAATTGGTTGCTGATCATTCAGGTGTGGCCAGCAATGTTAACCGCTGGGAATTAACCAGCGCGAAACTTGCTTCTGGCGCGGTTAGCGGAACTCCGCTAATGAGCAATAACTTTACTATTGGTGGTTCTAATGGCGGAACCATTAACGTTGATAAGACTGGTTCAATTGGCGGTCCGAAAGTGGGCCAAAAAGCTGCCCAAGTTTCGGAGTTCAAGATTACCGCCAACACCGAAGCAGCCTGGGTTCGAAGAGTCCAGCTGATTCAGGGCGGTACAGTTAAAAATGCCGATCTTACCAATCTGAAATTAGAAGTTAACGCTGTCCAAGTTGCCACTGGTTATATGACCAGTGATGGTTATGCTGTGTTTGATTTCGGTTCTCCCGGCTACAAGATTGATAAAGGAGATAATAAAATCTTCAAGATGTACGCTGACTTGGCCGGAAAGAAAGACGAGACTATCAAATACTATGTTGAAGTCGCTTCGGACGTTACCGCCATTGGTGATCAATTCGGATTCGGCATGAAACCGACTGTTGACACCAACTTTGACGATTCGTCAAACACCCACTCCCTGACTTTGCAGGGCGGAGTATTGACTATCGCCTTTAACGGCCCGAACGCCACCAACGTCGGAACTAAAGTTTCCGACCAAATTCTGTATCGATTCTCAATGTCGGCCGCCAATGACATTGAGGTCAAGAAATTGAGACTTGGATTCTGTCATGATCCGGCTGGTGATGGTACTTTTGCCAGTATCTCAAATGATTTTGACGATGTTACTGACGTTAAAGTTATTGACGAAGACACTGGTCAGGTTGTGGCCGGTCCAACAGACGGTACCGGTTTCACCGAGGCAGCGGCTGACGGCTGTGAAGACCGGGCCGATGGCACTTACAAGACCTACACCGATACTTTTGACCTGAAAGCCGGCACGACCAGAAACTTCAAAGTTACGGCTGACATTGATACTGGAGCCAACACGACTAACAACGAGTTGGCCGCCACTGACGTAATCAACGTCATGCTTGATGGTTATGGCGAGTCTGACTTATCAGGAACTTCAGGCGACGTAGCAGTATTGAAATACGCTGGCACCAACACAGCAGTTGATGATTCTGACATTGTTCCCAACACCGATTTAATCGGTAAGAACATGACTCTTCAGGCGTCAACTCTGACCTTGAGCTTGTCGTCTTCTCCTGCTGACACAACTTATGTCAAGGGAACTCAGACCGTTGATACAGTAGGTATCACCTTTGCCGCATCATTGGCTTCAAGCCTTAAAGTCACTGACATAACCCTGACTGGTTATGTGGATGACGACGGCACGGCTCCGTTTACCAAGGGTATTGGTTCAAACTCTGATTCCAGCTTGACCACCAGCGGATTGGTTTCAAAGGTTTCGTTGTATGACGGTGACAATGGATTAATGATTAGCGACGTAGTTCAAACCAATAACCTTAACAACTCAACCGGCACGATTAAATTCGCCAATTTGAGTTGGATGATTGATGCTGGCAAGACTAAGAAGTTATTGGTTAAGACGAATCTGTCGTCTAACCCAACCTCGGGCTCAAACGACTACTTTATGTTTGACATTGACGCCACGACCGACGTGACTGCGCTTGACAGTTCTAACCAGACCGTCAATGCCGGTAATGCCGATCCGAACGGCGCCACTGCCCCGACCAACGTGGTTACGGTTTCTTCAGCCGGCACCTTAGCTTTGTCTCTGGCCTCGTCAAACCCGATAAAGAAAGCGGTTTACTGGGGTCAGAATGATTCTTTGTTCACAGTGTACCGAGTCCGGTCAACTGATGAAGCCTTCTTAATAGAAAGGCTGAACATTGTTACCGCAACTGGTTCGAGTGAGGCTGTGGCCAGCGCCACGAACAACGTTGATCAGGTTAAGATGAAGTACAAGACCAAGGCACAGTTGAATACTTCTTTAACCACTACCGCAGTCGGAACCCTTGACTCAACTACTGGTTCGGTTTCGTTTGCCTTTACCGGCGACGACCGGCCGTATGTGCCTAAAGATTCAAGCACTGATGTCGAGCTTTATGCCAATATCAGGCCAAAGGCTGGAAGAACTGGAACAGCTTTGTCTACCCTCGGTTCAGAGGTTGAATTCTCGCTTGACTGGTCTAATGGCAAAGACGACGAATTCAGGGCTGTTGGAGAAGGTTCAGGTACGGTCTTGACCAATGCCGACATTACTGATTCGCAAAAGACCAAAGGCACTGATCACAGGGTTTACCGCGTGTTTCCGGAATTCGTCCAGGAATCATTGCCTGCCGGATCGCCAGTAGGCACCAAGGACATCTTAAAGTTCACGATCAAGGCCCACGGTTTGGCTGATTCAAGGATTCTATTTGACGATCGTCCGTCAGCAGCCATCCGGTTTGAGGTTCTTGCTTCTGGCGCCCAGTCGGCCACTGATATGACCGCCAGACTGTATGATGCGCTTACCGGTGAACAGTATGCCAGTGCCACATTGGCAGCTGGCCAGACATCCCTTGTTGGCGCGAGAGCCTCGATAACCTTTAGTGAATGGGATAAAGACGTTGAGATTGCCGGCGGCAGCCAAAAGACATTCAGAGTCCAGCTTGCCTTTACCGGCTTTACTGACAAGAACGATACCCTCCAGATTGTCTTGAGAGATACTGATGTAAACGTTGTCTTCAGATATGTTGACGGCGCTTAAACTTTAAACATTGTCAGCCTACGGCTGATCCGCCGTAGGCGGAAAACTTTTCTATTGAAATATCTTTATTCTTTCGTTATTATTTCTCTATGTCTAATAGATTAACCCTTTGGATTATAGTTTTAGTTGCCGGCCTCGGTCTTATAATTTCGGCCAATATTTTCCGCGACACTAACCCTTTAGGAAATTTACCTGTTTTGACCGGATCGTCTTCTCCTCCACCCGAGCCGACAAATCAAGTAGTTCCAAAACCAACTCCAAAGCCGGGTAGTTCGGTTTCCCTCCTAGCCACTTGCCAGCTCGGCGGAGAGATAAGATTTAAAACTCCAAACCTTTATGAAACGATCGGAGCTAAAATAATCTATCAGAATGTGGATGATCCGACCCGCCAGATTTTTTGGAAATCCGAGCCGGATGACGGAGCGCTGACTATTGGCCCCAATCTTTTTGAGGAATTACCTTTGCCAAGCGGTGAAAGGGAAATCGGCGTTTCTTTGAAAAATAGCCCAACTTCAAAGTCGTATACTTTAACCGCGGCAGTTAGTTACGGAGCCAGAAATTCAAATGGCGATATAGAGGTGCGAAACGTCGATTGCGACGGTAAGATAACCGTAGATATGTCGAAAATCTAAGATGTTTAAAAGTTTAAAAGTTTAAAATGGATTCCTTATTTACCAAAGCCGTATTCCTCTTTTCATTTCTTTTGGCTTCAATAATCAGCCCGGGTTATATTAAAGTTGCTAAAAACGAACTCGATTTTAATTTCAAAACCGGCGAAGTATTCCCGATTTATTACTATTTGAATGTCCAAAATATCGGTCCTCAAAAAGCCAGATTTGAAATTTCTTCAGATGCATCGTGGCTTCGGTTTTATCGGGAAGGCACTGATTTTACTTTTGTCGAGTTGCCGCTTCAGGCGTATATAAATTTCGTTTTGGAGATTCGCCCGGAACGGCTGCCGGATGGTGTAAACAAAGCCAAAGTTTTAATGAAGGTTTTGGATATTGACTCTTTGGTCAGTCAGGAGGTCGTACTTGATGAGGCTGAAATTTCCTTAACTTTAAATAAAAATTTTGTTCCGACGCCAAGCTCGACAGCCGCCGTTTCTCCAATCTCTTCTCCGGCGCAAAGTCCGAGCCCAACTCTATCAGCTACACCAATTCAGCCGCCAACCACTTCCCAACCGACTCTGTCTCCATTTAAAACAGCCGTTCCTTTATCCAAGCCAGTTAGGCCAGGAAGCCTTTCTCCAAGCTTTTCTCCGGTGTCTTCTCCGGTGTCTTCTCCTGTTCCTCAATCAATTTTGAAACAGCTTGAGTCAGTGCTTAATTCTCTAAAACTCTTTTTGAAAAAACTCTTCTAAAATATCCGAACCAAATGACGAGTTCTAAAAATTTAATACTTTTGGGTTAAACAGCAATTATTATCGGCCATTGCTTCTGTTAAGTTTTGCTTTAAATTATATAATCCATGGCGTTCAGCCTTTTGGTTATCATCTTTTGAGCAACAGCTTCCATATCGCTAGCGGAATCTTGATTTTTTTCTTACTGAGCCAATTTATTGGTTCTCGTGCTTCTTTTCTCGCCTCTCTTTTGTTTTTAATCCATCCGGTCCAAACCGAAGCCGTGACCTATATTTCCGGCCGGGGAGATCCGATGTCGGTGTTTTTCATGCTGCTGGCTCTGTGGCTCTTTGTTAAATCTTTTCAGCCAAAGGCTGATCCGCCTAGGGCGGAAAACTTTGAAATATTTAAACCCCGGAATATATTTCTCGGCTTGTCTTTTATTTCAATGATTCTGGCAATCCTTTCTCGCGAAACCGCTATTCTCTTTCCTTTGTTTTTGATGATTTTTTATACCTCTTTTATTTCTAAATCCAGCTTTTTTAAATCACTGAAAGGATCTTTTCTGAAAGCTTTACCATTTTTCATCATTTCTGTAATCTATTTCATTTTGCGGCTTACGGTTTTTAATTTCAAAAACACTCTGAATTTTTTTGACCAGCCGAACCTTTATTCTGAAAATTTAATCTATCGCCTCTATACTTTCAGCCATGCTTTAGTCGAATACTTTAAAATAACTTTTTATCCGGTTGGGCTTCATATGGAACGAGATCTGCCGGTGGCGGCCTCGCTTTTTCAATGGCCGGTCTGGCTGGGAGCAGTGACAGTTGCGGCTATTATCGCGGTTGGATTGGTTTTTTACAAACAATTCGTATCATTAGTAAATTCGCATATTCGTATCGATACTAATATACGAATGAATACTAATTATACTAATTTTAGAATCTGGTTTTTCGGCTGGGGCTGGTTCTTTGTCGGTTTGGCAATAGTTTCAGGAATCGTTCCGATTAACGCGCTCATCTACGAACACTGGCTGTATTTGCCGTTAATCGGTTTTGCCACATTAGCCGGATTTTATATTGATAAGCTCTTTAAGTATCTCGAAGTAAATTCCAAATCACAAATCCCAAATCACAAACAATATCAAAATTCCAATAATCAAATGACCCCAACGTTTAGAATTTGGAATTTTGGTCATTGGAATTTATTTGGAATCTGTAGATTGGTGCTTGTGATTTTTCTGATACTCTATTTTTCTTTCTTTGCCGTTCAGTCAATCCGCCGGAATATCCTTTGGGGCGATCCAGCCAAATTCTATGAGGACATTCTGAAATACAGCCCCTCAAGCGTCAGGATTATGACTAATTTAGGAAATCTTTATTCTGAAAAAGGGGATTTGGTTAAAGCCGAGGAATTATTCAAAAGAGCGATTGAAAATCCAGATGGAAATCTTTTTGCCCAGCCGCATTATAACCTCGGTAATCTTTACCGCGATACAGAAAGAACAGATGAAGCGATTAAACAATATCAAAAAGCAATAGAAGTTGATTCGAGTTTCCCGTTTTCATACCAGAATTTAGCCGAGATTTATGTGAATAAAAAACGGGATTTAGTTTCTGGAATTAAGACACTTGAAGAGTTGAAAAAAATCCAGCCGGGCAACTCGAGAGTTTACTATAATCTGGGGCTTATTTATCTGGCCACCGAAAATATTGACTTGGCGATTAAAAATTTAGAAGTAGGATTGGATTTGGCTTTTGGCCGCGATCCAGAAGTGGAGCGGGCGATTTTGGAGATTTTAAGCCGCATTAAATAAATGGCCACTAAATATTTGATTGCGTTGATGCTGATTCTGGTTTTTGTTTTTTCAGTCCATACCTTTACCTCTATTAATCAAGACATCGGCCGGCACCTTACTTTGGGCAAAATTATTTGGGAAACCAAAGAAGTTCCTAAAACGAATCTTTTTTCCTACACTAATCCGGATTTTCCGTTTATTAATCATCACTGGTTTGGCGAAGTTCTACTGTATTTAAGTTCTCTTTTAGTCGGCTTAAAGGGGCTGATAATTTTAAAGGCATTTATGATCAGTATCGCTTTTGCCCTGGCTTTTTTTGCCGTTTTCAAAAAAGAACAAATTCTCCCGGCCGTTATAGCCGGTTTGATTTCCATATTTATTTTGATTGAACGAACCGACGTTAGGCCGGAGATTTTCAGTTTTTTGTTTCTGGGCTGGTATCTCTTCGTCTTGTTTAAACAACAAGACGAATTTTCAATTTTGCCTACTCCGCCGAAGCAGCTTCGGCTGCGAAGGCCGGGCAATTTTCAATTTTCAAAATATTTACTTTGGACGTTACCCTTGGTTCAGCTCATTTGGGTCAATACCCATATTTATTTTTTTCTCGGGCCGCTGATATTCTTTCTATTTTTTATCGGTGAGTGGGTCAAAGAAAGAAAGTTTCCTTCTGGTCTACTATTGCTTGGGTTGGCTGTCGGCTTGGTCAATTTCATCAGTCCGTTCGGTTGGCAAGGCGCTTTATATCCGCTTTTTGTTTTCAATAACTACGGCTATTCCATCATTGAAAACCAGGGTCCGTTTTTTTTGAAAGCCTGGGGCTATCCCTGGCTGACTACCTATGCCTTGTTTACGGGAATAGCTTTTGTGGCCGTAAGCTTTCTTGCGAATATCAAGAATTTCAAAAGAAATATTTTTGGATTTTTTTTATTCGTGGTTGCAGTCATTCTGTCTTTAAAGATGGTCCGCAACTATCCGATTTTCGCTTTGACAATGTTGCCAATAAGCATAAAGAATTTTTTGGAAACCGGAATTGAATTCAAGAGCCACAAGAGCTTTCTCTCGGCAGCAGCCTTTATCTTGATTCTTATTTTTTCGGTAATAACGGATCAAATCTATGAAGAAGCCAATCTAGGCAGGAGATTTGGTTTAGTTATTCCGCAAGGCGTCCAAAAGGCAGTTGATTTTGTTAGGCAAAACAACTTGCGCGGCCCGATTTTCAATAACTTCGACGTCGGCAGTTTTCTGATTTGGAAATTGCCGGAAGAAAAAGTTTTTATTGACGGCCGGCCAGAGGCGTATCCGGCGGATTTTATCCAGAATGTTTATATTCCGATGCAGGAAGAACCGGATTTATGGACCAAGTATTCAAAAGAGTACGGGATAAATTATGTTTTTTGGCTTTATAGCGACATCACCCCTTGGTCACAGAAGTTTGTCAGCTTTATGCTTCAAAATCCCAGTTGGCCATTGGTTTACCGCGACGGTTCAGTTATGATTTTCGTCAGAAAATAGTTCTTCAGTTTCGCGAACCATTTTTTCGATCTGGAATTTAAAAAGAACTGTCTGATGGGCTTGGAGGCTGAATTCCTGGCGTACTCTTTCGTTTTCCAGCAAATACCTGATTGCTTCGGCTAGTTGCTGCGGGTTTTTTGGTTCAACTAAAATTCCATTTTTGTTGTTCTCTATGATTTCCGGCAGAGCTCCGACATCTGTTGTAACAACGGGCAGTTTAGCGGCCATGGCGTCCAGCACAGACCAAGGAAAACCTTCCTTAACCGACGGCAGAACGAAAATATCAAAAGCTTTCATAAATTTCCGCGCCTCCGGAATTTGGCCGGCTAAGATAATACTATTTCCCAATTTATATTTTTTAATAAGTTCTTCAATTTTTGGCCTTTCTATTCCGTCTCCAATGAGAACTAATTGAAAATTGAAAATTGAAAATTGAAAATTTAGAAACCGTATGGCTTCTACCAAGTATTCCAATCCTTTAGTCGGATAGAAATTGGCAATAGTCCCAATTATAAAATCAGCTTGCCCCGTTACTTTAAGTAGCGGGGCTTGGGAAATCCCAAGTTCCAGCCGAGCTTCGTCTTTTGGCAAGAAGTCAGTTTTTAAAGCATCGATGCCGTTATAAATCAATTTCAGTTCTTTTTTTGGTTTGATTTTCAGTTTGACTGCTTGTTCAAAGTCGCTTTGATTATTTACAACGATGACATTTTTGAATCCGGCCGTTATTTTTTCGGCCAAAATAAAGATTTTTTTCTTCCATAAAGGCCCGGGATCATTAAACGACCAGCCGCCGATTCGGTAAATGATTTTAAGATTTTTTCCGCCTGTGGCGGATCCGCCTTTGGCGGAAAACTTTAAACTTTTTATCATAAACCCGGCAATACTCCCCAAGACGCCTGATTTAGAACTGTTTAAATGAAGAAAGTCAGGCTTAAATCTATTAATTAAAATTATCAATTGGATCAAGGCCAAAAAGTCATAAAAAGGATTTACATTCCTTTTTAAAAATGTAAGTCGTTTGGTTTTTATGCCTTTTTGCCCGAGAGAATTTAAGAAGTCGCTTTTCTTTTCCGAGTTGGAAGCCACTAAAATTTCATATCTTTCTTTGTTCAACCTAGTGGTCAATTCATAAAGGAATCTCTGGGCGCCGCCAAATTCAGATTGGGTAATAACGAATAAAATCCTTTTCATAAATTTCTTTAGTAATTTTAAGTTGTCCAAGCTAAGGTTTTGTGTCATTATTTCATAAAATGCCTGATAAATCAAAAAAAGTTTTGTTATTTTCCACGGCTTATCTGCCTCATATTGGCGGGGCGGAACTGGCTATTAAAGAGACAACGGATCGGTTGCCTAATATAGAATTTGATTTAATTACGGCTAAGTTAAAGAGGGGACTACCTGATTTTGAAAAAATAGGAAACATAAATGTTTATCGTATTGGTGCGGGCAATAAAATTTTTGACAAACCACTTTTGCCAAATCTTGGATTTTTGAAAGCAATCAGTCTTCACAAAAAAAAGAGGTACGACTTGATTCACGGAATTATGGCCTCCCAGGGTTCGGCCGCGGGGTATCTATTCAAGTTTTTTTATCCGAGAGTACCTTTTATTTTAACCTTACAAGAAGGTGATCTTGTTAGAAATTCGCCTTTTGATAAATTCTGGCAGAGAAGGATTATCAAAAAGGCTGATGCGATAACAGCAATCAGTGGTTATTTGGTCGAGTTCGCCAAGAGATATAATAAAAAAGCGCCGGTTCATATTGTGCCGAATGGAGTAGACCCTAATAAATTCCAAATTTCAAAATCCAAATCTCAAATAAATTCCAAATTTCAAAATCCAAATCAGAAAACAATTATTACAGTTTCGCGGCTGGTTAGAAAAAACGGAGTCGATATTTTAATAAAAGCTGTTAAAAAACTTACAACTTACAACTTACAACTTACAACTTTAATTATTGGTGAAGGCAAAGAAAGAAAAAAGTTAGAAAAGTTGGCTAGAAAACTGGGAGTTGCCGAAAAAGTGAGATTTTTAGGCAGTATTCCGAACGAAAAAATTCCGGAGCATTTAGTCGGAGCTGATATCTTTGTCCGGCCGTCTCGTTCTGAAGGTTTAGGCACTGCTTTTCTTGAGGCAATGGCTGTCGGGTTGCCCTTGATTGGAACTCCCGTTGGCGGAATAACTGATTTTCTCAAAGATCAGGAGACCGGCCTTTTTTGCGAACCGGATAATCCCGATGACTTAGCTGAAAAGATAAATCGGCTTTTAACCGATGAAAATTTAAGAGCAAATTTAATTAAAAATGGAAGAAAGTTGATTGAAAAAAAATATAGTTGGGATACTATAGCCGAGCAGATGAGAATAGTTTATGAAAAAAATATCAATCGTCATTCCGGTATATAACGAGAAGAATACAATTAGAGAGATTTTGAGGAGAGTCGAGGCTGTTGAATTGAATTTCTCCGCCTCCGGCGGACCAGCCGAAGGCTGGGAAAAAGAAATAATTTTGATCGATGATTTTTCAACTGACGGAACCAGGGAGATTTTGTCCGCCCTTGGCGGACCAGCCATGGGCGGGGGAAATACAGATCAGAATTATAAAGTTTTTTTTCAGGAAAAGAATATGGGAAAGGGACGGGCCGTAAAAAAAGGTTTTGAAGAAGCAAGGGGCGATATAGTTTTGATTCAAGACGCTGATTTGGAATATGACCCGAACGATTATCCCGGGCTGATTCAGCCGATAGTCGACGGCCGGGCCGATGCGGTTTATGGTTCGAGGTTTCTAAAGGATTCCAGTTCAAAGATCGTATACAAACATGGCTATTTGTTTAGCAGAGCTTTAAGTTGGTTTTCCAATATTTTAAGCGGGCTTAAGTTGTCGGATATTTACACTTGCTACAAAGTTTTTTCAAAAGAAGCAGTCGGAAAAATAGCGGGGGATATAAAATCAAGCAGATTTGGCATCGATCCTGAACTGACCGCATTGATAGCCAAAAATAAATTCAGAATTTTAGAAGTACCGATACGTTATAAGGGCCGGACATACGAAGAAGGCAAGAAGATAAACTGGAAAGACGGGCTGGCGGCGATTTGGCATATTATCAGATTTAACTTATTTCATTAGTATCATTAGTATAACTCGTATATTGGTATCGATACTAATATACTAATGAATACTAATTATACGAATATCAAAGAATTTATATGTCTAAGATAACAATAGCCACTGGTTCTTTCTGGCCAGAGATCGGCGGGCCGTCAAGCTATCTTAAGTCAATACTGCCAAAATTAATGGAAAGCGGTTTTAGTATTGATTTGGTGACCAGGTCAAAAAAAGGAAAGTATCCTGAAGATGCCGGTTTTTCCGCCAAAGACGCCCGCCTGCCGGACGGGCAGGGATCCGCCGCAGGCGGAAAACTAAAGATTTATCGGCTTAAAGATCTGCCCGGCAAGCCGTTGAATTACTTGAGGTTTTTTTTGAAGCTGTTAAAAACGGCAAGGTCAAGCAATTTGATTTATGCCCAAGGAGCGGTGAGTTCCGGTTATCCCGCGTATTGGGCCAACAAACTTTTAAAGAAAAAATTTGTCGTTAAAATAACCGGCGATTATGCTTGGGAATCTCGATTCGCAAAAGCGAATCGAGATTCCTCGATGGCAAAGCCATCGGGGCAGTATTTAATTTCCGATTCGGAAATTATTGATGTTTTGGATTTTCAAAATAAAAAACTGACCGGTAAGTTTAATACTTTAAGAAAAATCCAGATGAAAGTTTGTCAGACAGCCGACAAAGTAATTGTTCCATCAAAATTTTTGGCCAAAGTGGTTGGGAATTGGGGAGTAAAAGAGAATAATATAAAAGTTATCTATAACGGGATTGACTTTAAATCGCTTGGAATGGAGAAAGAAAAAGCCAGACGCGAAATCGGCATTTCCGGCAACATTATTTTATCCGTCGGCCGGCTGGTTCCGTGGAAGGGATTCAAGATGTTGATAAAGATAATGCCCGAATTGTTGAAAGAATATCAATTTGCCAGATTGATTATTGTCGGCGACGGTCCGGAAATGGAAAGCCTGGAAACAATGAAAAATAACATGGGCTTGAATAATAAAGTTTATTTAGTCGGTAAGAAATCACAAGAAGATTTAAAAATGTATTTGGCGGCGGCCGACATCTTCGTTTTGAACACGGCCTACGAAGGTTTTTCGCATCAGCTTTTGGAAGCGATGGCCGCCGGAGTGCCGATAGTAACCACCAATGCCGGCGGGAATCCGGAATTAATCAAGCAGGGCGAAAACGGCTTTATGGTTAAATATAACGACGAATTTAACCTGGTTGAGGCAATCAAAGCCGTTTTCAACAATAAAGATATCCGGGAAAAATTCATCGAAGAAGGCAAGAAAACAGCCCAAAAATTTACCGTTCAAAAAATGGCCGATGAAACCGCACAAATTTTCAATTCGCTTTTTTAATTCGCTAATCTAATGTTGAATTATTCTCCATATGTATAATAACTCAACAATGGGAATACATGGCTAGATTAAATGGTTAAATTATTGATGATAACCGGGCGGGGGAGTGCCGTTGATCTTGCTTCAGGCAAGAAAGGCGCTTTTTATAATACCTTTGAGGAATTCCATAAATATTGGGAAAGGATTGATATTATTTGTCCAAAAATCCCAAATCCCAAATCCCAATTTCCAAATAAATCCCAAATCCCAATTTCCAAAAGTTTTGATAATGTTTTCATTCATCCGTCGCCTTGGCCCTTGATTTTTCAGCCTTTTTGGATTTTGAAAAAAGGGCTACAAATCCATAGACAGCAGAAATTTAACTTCGTCGCCGTGCATGAATACCCGCCTTTTTATAATGGTATTGGCGCGAGAATGCTTTGGAGTAAAATTAGGATTCCCTATGTTTTAGAAATTTTCCACATTCCCGGTTATCCAAAGGCGGCAAGCCTGAAAGAAAAAATTTATAAACGGTTTTTTTATCTTTTTATCAAGTACGATTGCGAAAAAGCAAAAGCAGTGAGAGTGATGAATAATCAGATAGCTGAAAAGTTGGTCGCTTTAAGCATTCCTAAATCAAAGATTAAACTGATTTCGGCAATTTATATTGATTTAGATATTTTTAAGCCGATGAGCTTAGAAAAGAAATATGACCTGATTTTTGTCGGCCGCCTGGCGAAAAATAAAGGAATTAATTTATTACTCGAAGCATTAAAAATTTTACGTTTCAAGTTTCATGTTTCAAATTTCAAGGTTCTAATTGTAGGCGATGGGCCATTGAAGAATAGTTTAAAGTCTAAAGTCGAAAGTTTAAAGTTAGAAAATAATGTTATTTTTTACGGCTGGGCTGAAGACTCTAATAAAGTGGCCATATTTTTAAATCAATCGAAATTTTTAGTAATGACCTCTTATAATGAAGGAGGACCAAGAGTTGTGGCTGAAGCAATGGCTTGCGGGGTGCCTATTCTGGCCACACCAGTCGGAATAGTGGCCGATATAATGAAAGATGGCCAATCTGGCCGTATAATAAAATGGGATGCAGAAGATATTGCTAAAAAAGCTAAATCTTTGCTTTTTAATAAATTAGAGTATCAAAAATATAGCGAAGCGGCCTTTAAGATAGTAGAGATAGAGCGGTTTGAAAGAAAATCAGCAATAAGAAATTACGTTGAAAAACTGCAGGGGCTAATTTGAAAGTCCGACGCAAGGTCAGACTCCGACTCCTTTAGGGCGTCGGAGTTATCCACAGTGTAATACTTTTTTCTTTGGTATAATTACTTTTGTAGGATAAAAGTTATCCACAAGTCTTATTAAGTTAAGTAATATTTTTTTAACTTTTTTAAAAAAATATTGCTAAAATAAATTTTTATGAAAAGATTCATTCTTTATCTCGTTGTCTGGTCGATGGTTTTCTCTTTTGCTTTAGTTAATACAGCTTCGGCGGCTTCTACTATAGGAGTGGATATCTTAACTACCGGAAGTCTTACAGTAAGAAGTAGCAGCACTACTGCCATCCGGTTCCAAAACTCTTCTAGTACGACGATATTCCAATTTGATACCACGAACTCTCGTTTAGGTATTGGAACCGCTCCTGTAACAACCTTTGAAGTCCAAGGCACGGCCTCAGCCTCCTACTTCATCGCCTCCGGTTCTGTCCAATTCGGCTCCAACGTCGCTACCGCTGCCTATTCAAGATTCGGCGGTACTGCCACTACTCATACCGGCACCATTTCCACTGCTGACGATCTTATCATTTCAGGCGGTTTGGAAGTTAACGGCTCTACCGCTTTTGATGGTTTTGTTCTGTTTGGTTCTGGGGCCTCGATTTCTACTAATTTTGAAGTCACTGGAGACAAGAGATTAGGAATTAACGCCGGGAATTTAACTGATACTAGTTTTGAAGTCGGCGGCACGGCTTCAATTTCAGGCATCATCACTCTTGGCGGTTTAGGTACTACTGGCGGCCAAGTCAGGCCGGGAGTTAACGGGACCACTGCTTTCCGTTTCCAGAACGCGGCTGGGACTACGAATGTTTTGACGATTGATACAACAAACACGAGAGTAGGCATTGGTACTACCCCTGTAACAACCTTTGAAGTCCAGGGCACGGCCTCGGCCTCCTACTTTATCGCCTCCGGTTCTGTCCAATTCGGCTCCAATGTTGCTACCGCTGCCTATTCAAGATTCGGCGGCACTGCCACCGGTCACGCTAGTTATATTTCTAATGCTAATGACCTTCTGATTTCTGGCGACGCCGAAGTCATAGGGACAGGTTCTTTTGGCACAGTCGCCTCTGTTGGAACAAACTTCAATGTCGGTGAAATTTCAGCCGCAACCACAAGCGTTACTTTTGAGGCGAATGCCGCTGCCAAAGGTGTTTGCTTTATTGTAACCGGTAGTGACGGAACAGATTATTTTGCAAGAATTACTGCTTCTGCTGGTAGTGCGCCCAAATGGTGGATAACCACAATCAGTTGCAGATAATTAGTAATGGCGCAGACACTTAAAAAGTATCAATTCTCTGTTTTAACGGTGTTAGCTGTTATAATAGGCCTGCTGTTAGTCGTTATACTGGGGTTTACGGTTTATTCTTTGTTCTCTAAAAATACGGAAGAAACAGAAAAGATTGAACAGGCAACTTATCAGGCGGTTTTCCTTGCCGATAAGCAGATTTATTTCGGCAAATTAAGAGACATTGATTCGCCATATCCAGTTTTAGATGATGTTTATTATGTGAGATTGGAAGGCGAGGATGAGACTTTAGGCAGATTGGTGAAGTTGGGGGAAGGAGAGCCGCATGGTCCTAAAAATCAAATGATTATAAACCGGGACCACATTCTTTTTTGGGAGAATTTAAAAGATGATTCCCAGGTAGTTCAAACAATTCGTAATTTAAAACTTAACCAATGATTA
>VMGG01000036.1 GCA_007376425.1 Parcubacteria group bacterium Gr01-1014_2
CCCAATAATTATTTTGATTTAATTCGAGATTTAGGCGGAAATTTAGTTGAAGAAGTCCAGTTGATTGATAAATATGAAGATGCGATTAAATTCGGCCAGGAAAGAATCAGCTACACTTACAGAATCATTTATCGGTCTAACGAGCGGACCTTGGTTTCAAGCGAAGTTGATGTAATTCAGGACAAAATTTACCAAGATACGGCCCAACAGTTTAAGGCTGAATTAAGATAGTTTCTGTTGATATTTTTAATTGATTTATCCTTGTAAATTTGTTAAAATTTAATTGTGATGGAAGTTGCTAAAATGACTTTAAAATCAGCACAATTTGAAGAGGCTGTTTTTGTTTAATGGTTAAAGAAAATACAAATAATAACAACAACTATACTGCTAAAGACATTTACGTTCTCGAAGGCCTTGAACCGGTTCGAAAGAGACCGGGGATGTATATCGGTTCAACCGGGCCGTCTGGTTTGCATCATTTAATTTATGAAACCGTGGACAATTCGCTTGACGAGGCCATGGCCGGTTTTGCCAAAAAAATCGAAATCCGTCTTTTGGCTGATAATTCTGTTTCAGTGAAAGATGACGGCCGGGGCATTCCAGTCGATGTCCACAAACAGACAAAAAAATCGGCCCTGGAAACAGTGATGACCACTTTGCATGCCGGAGCAAAATTCGGCGGCAAGTCATACACGATTTCCGGCGGCTTGCACGGAGTCGGCGTTTCAGTGGTTAATGCTTTGTCTATTTGGATGAAGGTTCAGGTTTCTCGAGATGGGGGATTGTATGAACAGGAATATGAGCGAGGTAAAGCCAAAAAACCGGTTAAGAAAATCGGCAAGCCTGAAAAAGGTTTTGACCACGGCACCATTGTCGTTTTTTCACCCGATCCGGAAATTTTCAAAGAAATAAAATGGGATTTGCATACTCTTTTGGATCATTTTCGCCAGCAAGCCTATCTGGTTAAAGGTATTCGGATTGACATTATTGATGAGAGAGAGCCGGTGAAGTATCAAAGCCAAAGGCTTAAAAAGGAAATGGTAAATTTTCCGACCTACACATTTTATTTTGAAGGCGGGTTGGTTTCATACGTAAGATTTTTGACTGAAGGGGAGCAGGTTAAGCATGACACTATTTTTTATGCGGCCAAAGACCACGAAGGAATTATGGTAGAGACCGCTTTCCAATATCTTGAAGATGTGATTGGGAAAGAGTTTAGCTTTGCCAACAATATCTATACCGGCGAGGGCGGAATGCACATTACCGGTTTTCGTTCGGCATTAACGAGGGCTTTAAATGATTATGCCAGGAAAGAAGGTTATCTAAAAGAAAAAGATGATAACTTAACCGGCGATGACGCGAGAGAAGGTCTGGCGACAGTTGTCTCGGTTAAACTAAGAGAGCCTCAATTTGAAGGCCAGACCAAGGCTAAATTGGGAAACCCGGAAGCAAGGACTTCAGTTGAAACAGTCCTTGGCGAATTGATTCCTGATTGGCAGCCGAGTCAGAATTGTTTTTGGTGGAAGGCGATTCAGCCGGAGGATGTTTTTCCGGCGATATAAAAGTTGCTCTAGTTGACGGAAGAACTATTTCTTTTAAGGAGTTAGTTGAAGAAGATAAAAAAGGAAAACAGAATTTCTGTTACACAATAAATACCAATGGGCACGTTGTTGTCGCTCCGATAATAAATCCTCGGATAACAAAAAAAGATGCCGAAGTCATAAAGATTATTTTAGATAACAATGAAGAAATTATTTGTACTCCTGACCATAAATTTATGCTGGTTGGCGGATCTTTTAAAGAATCCTGCGATTTAACTTCCGAAGATTCTTTAATGCCGCTTTACCGCAAACTTTCTAAAGTAAGCGGGAGAATTACCATTGACGGTTATGAAATGACATACGATCCGATAGATAACTTTTGGAGATTTACTCATTTGTTGGCGGATGATTATAACTTAAAAAGGGATGTATATACTAAAGAAAGTGGCGATCATCGTCATCATAAAGATTTTAATAAATTAAATAACAATCCCAGCAATATTATTCGTTTGGATAGTAAAGAGCATATAGAATTTCACAGTCAATTCGCAAGAACTTATCTTCATCGTCCGGAATTTCAAGCAAAAGCTACGGCAACAAAAAGAACTGCGGAATACAGACAGAAAGCTCGCCAAAAAACTTTGGAGAAAAGAGAATTTTTTAGTCAGAACGCAAAAAAGATGTGGGAAAATCAAGAGTATAAAAAATTCATGACTAACAATTTTTTAGAGTTTTACAAAAATAATCCTGATTATCGAAAAAGAAACAGCGAGTTGCTGAACAAAGAGCAGAAAAAGTATTGGAACAAGAAGAAAAATAGATTACTTCAGGCGAAAAGAGTCAAAGAATACTTTAGATTAAATCAAGATAAAAGATTAGAACTTTCCATTTTAGCAAAAAAACAGTGGGAGGATACTTCGCTTAGAGCTTGGCGGTCGGAAATGACCAAAAAACAGTGGACGCCGGAATTTAGACAAAGAAGAGAAAAAGCTTGGTATCAAACCCGCTTAAGAAAAGCCCTTAAAGTACTACATGGAATTTATACAAAGTATGAAGAGATTAATTTTAGAAAGTATAATCAAATAAGAAAGTTAACCAATAATAAAGTCCTAATTAAACACGAAACAATTTGTCAGAGATTTTTTGACGGGGACAAAAATAGATTTAATGAAGCGATTATAAATTACAATCATCGGATTAAGGCGGTTATTCCTCTTAAGGGGAAAATTGACGTTTATGACTTAGAAGTTCCCGAAACTCATAATTTTGCTTTGGCCTCTGGAGTTTTTGTTCATAACAGCTCCAAACAGGCCCGCAACCGTCGAACCCAAGCAATTTTGCCGCTTAGAGGGAAAATCCTAAATGTGGAGAAAACAAGGATTGACAAGATGCTTGCCTCAAAAGAAATAAGGGCGTTGATTATAGCTTTAGGCACGGCAATTGCCGAAGATTTTGATCTATCAAAATTAAGATATCACAGAATAATTCTTATGGCCGATGGTGACGTTGATGGCAGACATATAGTGACTCTTTTACTGACATTATTTTACCGCTACTTTAAGTCCATTATTGAAAGCGGTCATCTTTACATTGCTCAGCCGCCGCTGTATAAGATTCAAAAAGCCGGAAAGGTCCAGTATGCTTATAGCGACGCGGGCAGAGACACTGTTTTAAAAGATTTTAAGGCAGGGGCGAATATCCAGCGCTACAAGGGGCTTGGCGAGATGAATCCTCAAGAACTTTGGGATACGACCATGAATCCGGAAAACCGCGTTTTGCTCAAAGTAGAAATTAAGGAAGCCGAAGAAGCTGACCGGATTTTCGATGTTTTAATGGGCGTGGAGGTGGCACCGAGAAAGAAATTCATCCAAGCTTATGCCAAAGAGGTTAAGAATTTAGATATATGAAAATCACTGATTTTTTAAAAGATGTCCGCCTGGAACTGAAAAAAGTTTCTTGGCCGGCTAGGGAAGAGACGATTAAGCTCACCGGAGTCGTAATTTTAATGAGTGTGGCTTTAGCCGCTTTTTTAGGTTTGCTTGATTTTGGATTTTTAACTTTATTGGATAGACTCCTATTCTAAAATGCCAAAACAACTTGCGACATTAGAAAAACATTGGTACGCCATTCATACTTATTCCGGCTATGAAGAATCAGTGGCAAAGAATTTGGAGCAGAGAATTGATTCTTTGGGAATGCAGGATAAGATTCTCCGGGTTTTAGTGCCTAAAGAAAAAAAAATAAAAATCAAAGGCGGCAAAAGATATACGGTTGAAGATAAGCTTTACCCGGGATATGTTTTGGTAGAAATGATTGTGACTGACGATTCGTGGTATGTGGTCAGGAATACGCCTAATGTGACCGGTTTCATTGGTTCAGGAACAGTGCCGACCCCGGTTTCTGATGAAGAAATGCAAGTTTTAATGGGCCGGATGGGGGTGGAAGAGCCAAAATACAAAATTGAGTTTAAAATCGGCGACCATGTAAAAATTACCGATGGGCCGTTCAAGGATTTTGACGCTAAAGTCGCCGAGATTGACGAAAAAAGAGGGAAAGTTAAAGTATTAGTGATGATGTTTGGAAGGGAGACGCCGGTCGAATTAGACACCGAGCACATAATTCACTTTATGTATTACGTCTACTTTATTATACGTAGTAACAAAACCTATATAGGATATACAGAGAACTTGATAAAAAGATTAAAAGAACATAAAGTGACAAAGCATGAATTAATTTATTATGAAGCATACAAAAATGAACTTGATGCAAGAAATAGAGAAAGAAAGCTTAAACAAAGAGGTCAAACGATTAGAAGATTAAAAGAAAGAATTAAAAGAAGTTTAGAGTGAATTATGTGCTCGGTGCTCAATTTTGTAGTGAAATTTTGTCTATTCAAACATAATTTCATTCCAAAATTTCAACAAAATTGGCAAAAAAG
>VMGG01000014.1 GCA_007376425.1 Parcubacteria group bacterium Gr01-1014_2
GCCGCGTTCCACTCATTAAACCCAATCCCTACATGGGCGAGCCCATCCGAGACCGTCCGACCGGACGGTTGGACTAGGTCGGGCTTTAGCCCCCACGACCACAAAACCACCCGCGTCTGAAATGGGATAAAAAAAACGAGAGTATAAAAAATTAGTTTTTCCAGTTTTTGAAGCATTTTTTACCTATGCTTTTCCGTACCGTCCGACCCAGCGCCAACCCGCAGATTCCGACAACCGCTTCCCTACTCCTGCAAAATATCAAAAACACAATTATTACAACTCCGATAATGGTGAAAATAATCTGGGTCATAAGGTTACTCTCCTGACTTTCTTGCCCCGAAATTTTTTGCGAGGCTACAAAACAAAAGGGTGGCGGGGTGAGTTTAGTTATTTTTCATATTCATTACGAGCATACCACCAAACACAATACTCACATTCATCACCAAATTTAGGTATATTTTTACTTTCTAGGCACTCCTTAATTTCATAAATCGTTGGCTCAACCCAAGAATCATCGCCAACATATGGAATTAATACCACATCAAATTCTATTTTCTTATCAAAAGCTTCCTGATCATATTTTCCGGTGCAATATACAAAATACCCGGTGTTGGAAACCTTCAAATTATTTTTTCTTAAAAGCCACTGATAAATTTCCATTTGTCTTTTGTACGATTCATGCCATTTTGTATCAAGTTCTCTAACCGGATCATTTTTTGCTGTTGCTTTGTAGTCAACAATAATATATTCACCCCTATCATTTATCCATAAATCATCAATCGCACCAGAGACTAAAAGACCTGTTGGTTCGTGCAAGAACTGCACTCCTTTGAAATTTTCACGCCATTCATCTATTTTTTCATGTGGCGCTGGTTTAGCATCGATTCCATATTCTTTTTGCAAGGGATGTTGAGTATCTTTCACCCTATGAACATCAAATTCTTTTTTCAACTGATGATCCACGGCTTTATTAATTTGAAATGTAGGAATTGGAGGTCTTTTTGTACCCAATTTATTATCAATGTAAAAACAGTGTGGACACTCTAGAAACAGGTCGATTTTCGATCGACTTAATTTCCATTGTTTCCCTCCATAGTTATATGAACCTCCTCGTTTTGGATTATAATCAGCCATAAATTAGTTATTTAATAAATAACTTCTTAAATCCAGCTGTATTAACCCAATAATTATCTTTATTAGTTTTTAAAGCTCCGATAATGGCTTTATGTTGTAATTTTGCTTTAGTTATTATCTCCTTATCTTCTGTTTCAGAAACGTTTAATACTGTATTTGAGTGCACACCGTCTAAAAATGCTACAAAGTGATGATTATTTTTCTTAGGTTTAGTTAGAACGATTTTGATAAACTCTAAAACTTGTTTATCCTGTCCCCCACCCCCAGTATTTAAATGCTTAGCCTCTAGAAAATAAATTTCTTTATGATTTTTTATAACTAAATCTAGCTTCTTATTTTGTGTATCTTTTCCTATTTCAACACCAAATTGTTTTTTTATCCCAAGATTAGAAAAATCCCCGTAAGATGTAAATTTGGCTATTGATTTTTTATTTTTATTAAATTCTTCTGCTTTTTTTGTTAATAAAAATCCAGATTTATTCAGTAATGCTATAAGTTTATTTTCTCCGGCTTTGCCTTTTTTTTCTTGAAGACCCTTTATCTATTAAAGCTTGGATCCATTCAGATGGTACAATTTCGTTCAAATCTCGTTTATCTAAATATAATTTTGTAATTTTTTTCAAAAGAGTTATGTCGTCAAATACTTCTTCAATTTTAGAATCACAAGCATTAACAAATGCTCCAAATTCAGAATAATTTGCATATTCGCCCAATTCTTTCTGAAGTTCTTTAAATAACTGTCCCAAAACTTTTTCTGATTCTTTCTTACTTGATACTTCTTTAATAGCAATAAGTTTAATTTTTATTATTTTTGTTTTTTCTGTATAAGAATCTATTTTTAGATCTTTTTCAATAAACATATAATTAGTATCTAAAAATTCTTCCGGATTCTTTTTACAATACTCAAATAATTCAAGGCTAGTCATAATTAAGTAGCAATAAAATTATCCTGCAGATTAAATCTTGATTGTGCTAAATATTTAGGATTTATATCTTTTTGATAAATATAGTTAATCATTTTATACACAAAGTCAAAAGATATTCTTTTCCTGCCGTTATCTCTAAAATTTGTCAAAAACAAAGATGAGTACTTATCGCGAAAATCATTTATGGTGTTATTAAAAATTTCTATAATTTTTTCTTGATCTCCGATAGATGTGGCTTTAGCAAGCATAAGGTGAATCATATGCCGAGATGATTCCTTGCTTACAAGACAATCTAGATTATAGTTCCTAATATCTTCTAACTTTATCTTCCCTTCTTTGCTACCGCTATCAATAGCTCTTAAAAATATAATATTCGATTTTATATCATCAAATAGTTTTTTTGAAACGGTTGCTTTTGTTTTATTATCGATATGATTATATGCTGTAGAAATTTTAGTTGATCCTGGATTTTGAGCTAAGTGCTCTTCGGTAAGTCTATATATACCCAAAAAATTATCTTGATACTTAATATTTCTGATAATGTCGCCTCCTATAGTCCAATCGTATTTTCTATGAAGAGATATAGTTATTTTCTTATTCTCGGGGAAAATTGTGGTTTTAATACTAAATAAATCAACAGACTTACGATTTTTCTTATAATAAAAAGCTATAACATTATAAGTTGTGTCCGAAAATACTTTTTTAGTAAAATAATTCATCTTAACAATTTTAAACTTATCAAAAAAAAGTTTTCTGATTTTAATCGAGTTTTCGGCAGATAAAAAATTTATCGGAACGATAACAATCCCCTCTTCACTGTCCATAACTGAAGCGATTGATATTTGATATAAATCCTCGAAGTTGTGTTTAAAGTATTTATCTTTAGTTTCTTTTGAAGCTTTATTTATATTTAGATAAGGAGGATTTGTGATAACAAATTTATAACTTTGAGGATCTAAAATACTGTCTTGAAAATCAATTAGCTTATTCTTTGATTTAGTAATATCAACATCAAAACCTTCTATAGTTTTAGCTCCGTTCTTTTCTGACCATTTCAATAAATCACCGGTGCCAGCAAATGGATCTATTATATTTTTATTCTTCACAAAACGCTCCAGGCCTTTAAGTATATTATCAGCGTTTGTAGTAAAGAATTGGCCCCACTCTTTTTTATTCATATAGTCTATTTCACTCTATCCTAATTTTTCTCATTAGTAAACCCAAAAACACGCTCAAAAATGAGCGTGTGTGCAAGGCAGAAAACGGCCTGGTTTGGCCGTTTGGATGTTTCTTATTAAACTATCGCTTCAACCACCTTTTCCATCTCCATTGCCCGCGAGCCTTTCACTAAAATAATATCTCCTTCTTGGATAAAATCTTTTAAATACTCCCCTGCTTCATCCGAGTTGTCAAAGCTCATAATGTTTTCCTTGGGCAGCTGGTTAAAGGCGGAATCAGCTATGAATTTTGCGGCCGGGCCGACTGTAAAAAGATATTCCGCCTTCTCGCCGGCCAGATTCCCGATTAATCTATGCGCTTTTTCGGTAAAAATCCCTAATTCCTTCATATCGCCCAAAACCGCAATCTTTCTCCCTTTTTCAGTTTTAGCAATCACCTTATCGCCGAATTCCTTTAGAGTATCCAAGGCGGCGTGAGTGGAAAGCGGTGAGGCGTTATAAGTATCGTCTATAATCCAAGAATTCTTTAATCCTCTTAAAAGCTTCATCCGCTGCTTCGGAAATTCTAATTTTTCCAAGGCCTGCGAAATCTCAACCAGATTCATTCCAAAATAAAGGCCGGCAGCTGTCGCAGCTAAAACGGCATAAATCTGGTGCCGGCCCAAAGCATTGGCCAAACGAAAAGGAACGATATTTTTCCCATAACCTAATTTAAAGCTTATCCCCGCCCCAAGTAGTCCGCGGCTGCCGTTATCAATAAAATAATTTATGTCCGAAGCCCTAACATCGGCGTTTTTCTCAAACCCAAAAGTTTTAACCGCCACTTTGATCAAATCTTTCATATCGTAAATAACCTCGTCATCATGATTTAAAATAGCTAAACCGTCTGAAGGCAAGGCTTGAATTAATTTTGCTTTTTCTCTGGCTACTTCTTCGGGACCGGAATAAAATTCTACGTGAACCGGTATCTCCCCGACTGCTGTTACTATGCCGATTTTTGGTTTTGCAATATCAATCAAATAATCAATATCTCCCGGCTTATCAGCTCCCATTTCAAGAACCAAAATTTCTGGATAATTTTTATTTTTGAATAAAAGTAATTTTAAGGATTTCAATAAATTTATTATCCAAATCAGCCGTCCGGGATTTTTTAAACCTAAAATCGCCATCGGAAAACCAATTTCATTATTAAAACTTGCATCGTTTGCCCGGACATTGAATTTAGTTTTTCCGCCTTCGGCGGATCCGCCGTAGGCGGACAAAACCGCAAAAACAGCCTCCTTGGTTGAAGTCTTTCCAACCGAACCAGTAATCCCGATAACAATCGGGCTATATTTTTTGATTACGGCTTTGCTTAAAGTTTTAAGGATTAGTTGGAGTATAGAACGCATTTATTCGTATAATTAGTATCCATTAGTATATTAGTATCGATACTAATATACGAATTATACTAATGATACTAATGGATTTTTATTCAATCGGTGGTATTTGATAATAGTTAACTAAAAATCGTGCAATATCGCCAAAAGTGTCAGCCAAGCTTACGGCCGCGGTCTCCACTCCTTTAGGCCGGTCTAATTTAACTAAAATGGTAAAACGAGGATTTTCTGTCGGTCCAAAACCAACTAAATTATGGATAAAAAATTCAGAATAGCCGCCTTCGGTCTTGGCTTCTTGGGCCGTACCGGTTTTCCCGGCAATATGAAAACCAGGCACAATTGCTTTTTTTATCAAACCGTTTTCTATCACCGAAATAAGCATTGAAGTCAAAGTTTTAGCTGTTTCAGGAGTAATCGGCTCGGCAATTACTTCTGGTTTTACAACAATGCTTTCTCCGTCAGCTTTTATTATTTTTTCAACCATATAAGGCCTCATCAGTTTTCCGCCATTAGCAATCGCCGAATAAGCATTGACTAATTGCAAAGGCGTTACTGAAATGCCCTGGCCAAAAGAGGCGGTCACGAAATTTATTTCCCGGCCAGTGTAAAGGTTTTTAATATTGCCGTTTATTTCGCCGGCCAAATCAATATCTGTTTTTTTGCCGAATTGAAACCGTTCAAGATACTCTAAAAACTTATCGTGCCCGGTTTGGCGCATGGCGAAAACCGCACCGGTATTTATTGATTTTTCTAAAACACTGGTCATTGTCTGCCAACCGTAGCTTTTTAAATCGTAATTCCGGATAGTCGAACTTCCAATTTTAATTTCGCCGGAATCAAAATAAGAAGTCTCCGGTTTTACTAGACCGGTGTCCAAAGCAGCAGCCATGGTGATTGGTTTAAAAGAAGAACCCGGCTCGAAAGAAACTTGGATATTTTGATTAATAAATTCTCCAAGTGAATATTTAGAATATTGATTCGGATTAAAATACGGATAATCGGCCATGGCCAGAATTGAGCCGGTCTTTGGATCTTGAATAACTACACTGCCTCCCGAAGCCCCCCATTTATCGACTAATTCTTTTAATTTTGCTTCCGCAAAAAATTGGATATTCTTGTCTATAGTTAAAATAAGAGAACTGCCATGGCCAGAACCATTAGAAAAACCGACTTTGTTTAAAAAACTCTTAAAGCCCACTTGGCCGGAAAGCCAAGGCTCATAATATTCTTCAATGCCGTATTGGCCAATCCTATTTTTATCCTGGAATCCCAAAAAACCGACAACCGAAGAAGCTAAATTTCCTTGAGGATAAAATCTTGAATACAAATCAAAAGAAGCTGATGATGGTTTGTTGGTAGCCAAAGTAGTGATCTGTCCATTGAGACCGTCTTTAATAAAAATTTCTCCCCTTAAAGCATCGTCCAAGGTGCCGTAATTTTTTTGGTTAGCCGCCACTTCTGAAAAAAAACTATACTGATTGACGCTTAAATCAAAAAGCTTATAAGCGGTGAAAGAGAAAAGACAAACAAAAAAAACTATTAGAACATTAATCCTCATCCCCACACTCAGTTAGGATATATTTTCTCTGGAAAGTAAGAAAACCATATATTAACCAAGAATTAAATATTTTAAAAAAATCATGAATATACTCAAAGAATAAATTTTATTAATCCTAACTGAGTGTGGGGGCTCATTGTTGGCTTTCAATTTTTCCATTTCCAATCAAAGCAAATTCTGACGGGCCGATGATTAAATAATCAAATTTTTCAATTTCAACCATTCTGAAATTCTTTTTTATCAAGTCAGGATCAAAGTTATACTGGTTCTGGGCGGCAGAGACTAATAAACTCAAATTATTTTTTCTTTCCAAAAGTTCTTTTTTCGAATTAATCAGGCTTACCTTTCCTGAAGAAATAAAAATATTTTGATAAATATAATAACCGAATAAACCTAAAATAAATACTGAAACAATCAAGTTTATTTTGAAGATATTCATATAGTTTCAATGACTCTCATTTTTGCACTTCTTGCTCGCGGATTGCCGGCAATCTCTCCCTCTGATGGCCGAATTGGTTTTTTAGTTAAAATCTCGGCGATTCCGGCTTTTTTAAATTCCTTAAAGGCCTGCTTCACAATCCGGTCTTCAAGCGAGTGAAAAGATATTACTGCTCCCCGGCCTCCTTTTTTTAAAACTTCTGGAAACTGCCCTAAAACTGACTTTAAATTACCTAACTCATCATTCACTGCAATTCTCAGGGCTTGAAATGTTTTTGTCGCAAAATGCAAGCGCCTTCCTTTCTGATACCAAAAGGGCACTGCGTTTTTTATTGCTTCAACCAACTGGAAAGTGCTGATTATCGGCTTTTGCTTTCTAGCCTCAATGATTGCCTTGGAAATTTGCCTGGCGAATTTTTCTTCTCCGTACTCCTTTAATACTTTTTCAATTTCTTGAGGGGACCATTGATTTATAATTTCTCGGGCAGTAAGTTCTTGGCCTTGCCAAAATCTCATGTCCAATGATTCATCTTTTTGAAAAGTAAATCCCCTCTTGCTTCCTTCAAAATGCCAGCTCGATAATCCAAGATCCAATAAAACTCCGTCGGCTTCAATAAAATTATTTTCTTGGGCAATCTTTTTTAAATTCCGGTAATTGCCATTAACCAGAATAATTTGATTGATTTTTAAAAACCCCTCTTTGGCTTTATTAAATAACTCTGCATCAAGTTCAATGGCTAATAATTTTCCATTGGGCTTAATTTTTTCGAGAATTTTTTCTCCGTGCCCGCCGCTTGAAAAAGTGGCGTCGATCACTTTATCGCTGGGTTTAAGATTCAAGTATTGGATTACCTCATTTAAAAGAACAGGTATATGTTCCATTATTATATCAGCCCCAACTCCCCTAATTTCTCGGCAATTGCATCTGTGTTTTTCTCAATTTCTTTTTTGTAATTCTCCCAGATATCTTTGTCCCAAATTTCAAGCCGGTTTAAAACTCCAGTCACTATTATCTTTTTTTTCAAATCAGCATAAATTTTTAAGTAATCCGGAATTAAGATTCGGCCTAAATTATCAAATTCAACTTCAACTGCGCCTGAAAGCATTAATCTTGCAAAACTTCTGGTATTCGCTTGCCCCATTGAGAGACGATCGAGTTTTTCTGAAAATTTCTGCCATTCTTGAAGCGGATATAAAAACAAACAATTGTCCAAGCCTCTGGTTAAAATAGATTTCTCGCCAAGTTCTTTTCTAAACCGGGAAGGAATAGCCAGCCGTTTTTTATTATCAATTGAATGTAAGTATTCGCCTATAAACATGCCAATTTTATGAAAAGTCTTTTGCTTCGCTTTAAAGACTTTTCAACAGAACTCATTAGTTATCCACAGAACTATCCACTTTCTTCCACTTCATACTTATTATATTCCACATAAATCCATAAAAACAATAGTATTTGCGAGAAAAATTAAAAAACGGCCTTTTAAAGCGAAAATCAAGTTGATTGTTGACAATTAACTACAAATTATTCACAGTTTGTGAACTTTGTTGAAAACTAAAAACACGGAATTCCGTGTTTTTAGTAAAAATGGACGATGCAGGATTTGCCACAGCACTATACCGCTTTGCGGTAAGTGCTGGGTTACGACTTGTAGCCAATCGCTTACACTCTTGGACAAGTCGTTAAAACCATAAATCTTTTATGGACGCACCCCGACTCGAACGGGGAACCTCCGCAATGTGAATGCGACGCTCTAACCAATTGAGCTATGCGTCCTATGTTTCGCTTTCTGGCGAAACCCGGGGCATTTTTACGGCTAGCCGGTACGCTCGCCTAAAATGCCCGTTATAGCAAAATTCAATTTGCTATAACCCTATTCTATCTATAAGCACTTCGTGCGGACCTTCAAGCATCAGCCTAACAAAACGGTCAAACATGGCCCGACGATAACTAAATTCTTCCTTATCCATTATAGCATATAAAAGCTGGGTTCCGATTTCAGCCTCTAGGTCTTGCAAAAATTTTTTAAATCTTCGGCGGTCAATATCATTACCGACAATCAAAAGATCAGCTACATTTTCTTTGTTTAGGAATACTCCTGAAACCAAAGCCAGCTTAACTTTCCCCAAACCAGAAATCCTTTTAGCCATCCGGTTAAAAGAAGCTGGCGGTGAGGAAAGTATTAAATTTTTTAGCTCTTCCAAAAATTCAAATTTTGGGTTTAGGCCGTAATAAATTTTCCTCGAAGAACTCTTAACTTTTCGAATTATTTTTCTTTTTCGGCTTTTCTTCATAATCACTTTATCGACTTATTTCTTTTTTGAATGAAACCGATTTTTAGTAACCTAAGAATCTCTTTTTTAACAAGCAGGCCATTTTCCTGAACTCTTTTAGTAATGGTCGACAAATCAAAAAAACCAGTTTCGTTCCTAAAGAAAAACTTAAGAATTTTCACTCTGGCCTTAGAATCAAATAATTCTTCGAAAATCTGGCTTGACATAGTTAATCCAATCGCACTTGATATTCGCTTACTGGATATTCACTTGCGGGTCTTGGCTCTTGAGGCATACTATAATAGGAACCTATGCAAATCAAGAATCTCGTTCCTAAATCAAAAGAAGTCTTGCTCCAACCAAAATCTAAACAAGGCGTTTTTTATGATGCTTTTTCCTATATCATTTCCGCCTCCGGCGGATCTCCCGAAGGGAGACAAAATTTAAATGGGAATAGTTCAACTTCGTTCACCACAAGTGGTTCGACCTCGCCCTTCACAAGCGAAAAAAAATATCTTTACATAGTAAGCCAAGTCCAGTCAAGCGATCCATCATTGGATTATATTCCTAATTTAATTGCCACTTTTATAAAAAGGGAAATAGAATCAGGCAATAGTTCGGCTTCGCTCACCACAAGTGGTTCGACTGAAAAAAATGATATCTTTGAAAATTCTCTTAAAAAAACGAACGAACTCGTGGAAGGGCTTTTTAAAAATAATGCCAACATAAAGTTAAACCTTGGAATTGCTTTAATTGACAAGGAAAAGATATCTGCCTCAAAGATAGGGAAAGCAAAATTATTTGTTTACAGACCCGAAAAAACAGCCTTGATAGCCGGCCGAGAAGAGATTTTCGATGTATTTGAAAATATATCCCAATTTTCCAGGCTTCATATAGATAATAAAAGGTTTTCAAGTGTAATTTCCGGGGAAGTGAAAAAAAATGACAGATTTTTCTTTTTCGTGCCCGATATCCGCCTAAGCCTCAAACAAAAATTAATCATTTCTTCACTGTCTAAAAACAGCCAAGACGGTTTTTTGGATGATTTCCATAAAATAGCTTCGCCGGAAGGAAAAAATAAAACTCCAATCCCCTGCTCTGGGATTCATTTTGAAATTGAAGAAGAAATAAAGAATCTTTCGGATTCTAAAAACACCGATAATAAACCCAAGGCCGTAAAAGAAATCCCGGTTATTGCCACAGAAGTTGCTAAAATAAATAGAAACGATGCCCTTAAAAGAACGATGGATAAATTTAAAGAAATGGTGATCGGTGAAAATTCAAACTCAAATCATCGCTGGCGAATGATAAAAAATAGAGGAACGAGCAATTACTTCATTTTTGGTTTCATTGCTTTTTTGATTCTGGCCGGCCTCATCTTCTTCACTAAGGGAGATTCAAAACTAAAAGAAGAGGTATCTTCTATCAATGAAAAAATAAGAATCAGTGAATCAAGGCTTCTTTTAAAACAAAATTATGAAGCCAGAAAATATTTAAGCGAGGCGATCGATCAAATTAATGCCTTGGAAGACCAGGGCCAAAAAGAGGAGATTTTGCCAGCCGCAGTCAGTTTGTTAAACCGGTTGGAAAAAATAGATTCGGCACTAAAACCGAATCTATCGGTTGATTTAACTGATCTCGCTAATGTAGACCCTGAAAAATTTAAAAGCATATTAGCTAGCAGCGGAAAAATATTTATTAATGATCCGGAAAAAATTCATCAGCTTGAAGGAAACAACTTAAAAACAATAGAAGAAGCTAAGGATATTGCCTTAACCTGGATAAAAGAAAATAAGTTAATAACTTATGGGGCTAACATTAAGATTATCGATCTTGAAAATAACAAGATAAGCGAATTGAGAAAAAAATTTGGTTTTGAAGCAGTTGAATTTAAAAATTACGAAGACAATCTGTATTTTCTCGGCTCTAAAAATATTTATAAAATTTCTAATGCTTTGGCTAAACCGACTGAAGAACTGGAATGGCTTAAGCCAGTAGAAGCTGAAAAAATTCCGGGTAATTTTATTGCTTTTGACTTGGATTCCAGCATCTATGTTATTACTGACGAACGAAAGCTGGCAACCTTATTCAAAGGAGAAATAACCAAATTGATTGATTTGGATTTTAATGTCAAGCCTGGAATGAAATTGGTCAATCTTGGCGAAAAAAGACTATTAATTATAGATAAGGAAGCGAAACTGGCTAGAGTAATTGATGATACTGGCGATTTAAAAGTAAGTTATGATTTATCGGCTGCTGAAACAATTAAAGACGCTCATTTTGATAAAACCGCTTCAACCCTTTACATCCTCTCTCCTGCCAAGATTTGGAGCCTAAAGATTTAGAAACCTTTTGCTCGGCAATACCAATTTCTTCTAGTGAGCCTCTTCTTGGAAATGGCACGCCACTTTGCTCGAGTTGCCGATAAGTAGGGCGTGTCTACCCCTTTATCCCCTACCTTATAAGCGGCAACTCTTCGCAAAGATACCGGCCATTTCACAAGAC
>VMGG01000015.1 GCA_007376425.1 Parcubacteria group bacterium Gr01-1014_2
CCCGGAACTAGAAAGGCTTGTCGGTCAAGCCCGAAAAGATTATAAAGTCAAGAAAAATATTTCTCCTGTTTTTGATTCCATTCAAGAAGCTTTAGATTATCTGCATTCTTAATTGAGAACCCTTTTTCATAAAAATTTTAGAAAGCAGTATAAGAGATTAACGGCAATTCAGAAAAAAGTCGATGAACGGCTTGTTTTATTTGCGAAAGATCCGTTTAATCCCATTTTGAATAATCACGGTCTTACCGGAAAGTACAAAGGTTGTCGCAGTATTAATATTACTGGAAATTTCCGAGCAATTTATGAACTAATTAATGATAACACCGGGTATTTTATTGCTTTAGGTACTCACCCCAATTTGTATAGATAAAAAAACAAAACCGCTGGAGTTTTTTTGTGGTTTTGGTATAAGTAGGCTAAGGAGGTGAGTGATGAATGATGAACTTTTTAAAAGAGCCAATGAAATCGCGGCGAAGCACGGTTTGAAGGCCGAATTTCTTGGCGATATGCAGTCTGTAGGTGTTCGCGGTGATGACCGCGCGTATCTGCCAGTAGTTGTGCTTGTCGGGTCATTTCCGGGCTGGGATGTGCTTGAGAAGGTTTCTTCCGAAATTACCAACACGCTCGAAATCGGAAGAGTAACATACGAGTTCGCAAGAAAAGTGAAGATACTTGACAGATTTTCGGGGGTGTAGTAGAATAGAAGAAAGGCAGAGAAATACAGCACATTTCATGGTTTTTTGCTAACGGTGCAACCCAAAGGGTTAGTCGGTGAGCCCATCACTATTCATTCATGAGTGTGAGGGCAAGTAGTTTCTAGTTAATTTTTTAGAGAATTGTTGAGTCGAAAAAGAGTAGACCAGTTCTCGCTGGAAACTCACTGACAACCTGATCTGCGGCATGTCGCTGTAGATCAATCTGTCTGGCTGGAAAGCTGGACAAGGGGGTGTGCCATGGGATGGGATCACCGAACCGTAGGCGACGAGTACGACACGGCCTTGGTACTCTTGGAACGGCTCGACATTCACTATGTCGAGTTGTACAGAGAGTGGCGGACAGGACATCACATCTGGGAAGATGGATGTCGCATCCGCAAGGCCGCGTTCGTACACCCCCGGACCGAACAGCATATGCTCCTCGAGGAGTATGTCGCTGTTCGAGACTACGATTGCGATGGCGTCACACGCCTCGGGATCGAAGTCTACCCGGTGGGACGCCGTCCAGATCTTGAGTCGCGGACTCAGGAGCTGGCGGCGTGACCTACGGGAACCCCTGTAACGCAACGTGCGAAGCAGGGGTTTTCGATTTTTTATTGTAAAAAGTGTGCTAGGGTATAGCCAATTCTTTATTTAATTTTGCCCGTTGGGCGATGCCTTCTCAGGAACCTCATGAGCCGAGCCGTAAAGAGAAGATTAAGATAGGTAGCGAGGCGAATGAGGAGCGAGGGTTTATTCTGATAAACAGAAGAAGACAGAATTATCAAAATTGTACGAGGCCGAGCGTTTCCTGAAAGGCATTGCCCAAGAAAGGGCAACTTCTAAATCTCTTTTCAATCTGTTATCATTTTAAAGATGCAAAGCGAATCAATCCTCAAAGTTGAAAACCTAAATGTTGCTTTTGACGGCAATAAAATTCTTGAAGATTTGAGTTTTGAGATTAAGAAAGGCGATATTACCGCGGTCATCGGGCCGAATGGGGCCGGGAAGACGGTTTTATTCCGGGCCTTACTCGGATTAGTGCCTTATTCAGGAAAATTCCTCTGGCAGAAAAACATTAAAGTGGGTTATGTTCCCCAGCGGTTCATTGTTGAACGCGATCTGCCCTTGAGCGTCAAAGAATTTTTAAGCTATAAGGGTAGCCGAGATAAAATATCCGAAGTTTTAAAATGGGTAGGTTTTCAAATTAAAGATGAGCCCCCACACTCATACATGAGTGGTGGGGGCGAGCATCATTTATTTCGTCATCTGTTAAATTTACCCCTTGGAGTCTTGTCTGGCGGAGAACTCCAGAAAGTCTTGATTGCCTTTGCTCTTTTGGGCAATCCTAAGGTTCTTCTTTTCGACGAGCCGACCACTGGCGTGGATATCGGCGGAGAAGAAACAATTTATAATTTGCTTAAAAAATTAAGAGACGAGCATGACCTGACTGTTATCTTTATTTCCCATGATATCCATGTGGTTTATCAATACGCCAACAATGTTTTATGTTTGAATAAAGAAAAAATTTGCTTTGGCCCGCCGCATCAGGCCTTGAGCAGCGAGGAATTAAAAAAACTTTATGGAACTGATATAGGAGTTGTTGAACATTCTCACGTACTAAAATGATTGATCAAAATCTACTATTTTTATTGATTACGGCAGGAGTGGTCGGAGCCGCAGCCGGTTATCTAGGTTCAATAATGGTTTTGCGCCGCCTCGCTCTGGCCGGCGATGTCTTAAGCCATGTGGCTTTGCCGGGAATTGGAATCGCCTTGGTTTATAATCTCAACCCGTTTCTTTTGGCTTTTATATTTTTATTCACTGCTTCTTGGTTGATTTGGGTTTTGGAAAAAAAGACTCAGCTTCCAACCGAAGCCTTAATTGGAATTTTATTTGTTGCTTCTTTGGCAATAGGAGCAATGATAATCCCTGATTTAGAAAAATTGGGGGAAGCGCTTTTTGGCGATATCTCACAAATTGGGATATTCGATGCGACTCTGGCGATTTTACTCTCAGCCTTTGTATTTGTCATCGGCTCTAAAATCTACAAAGGTTTGGTCTTAGGAACGATTTCCGAGGATTTAGCCATTGCTAACGGCGTAAAATTAAGGAAAATTAATTTGTTATTTTTGATTTTAGTATCGGCGGTCGTGGCTTTAGGAGTAAAAGTCGTCGGGACTTTGCTTATGGGTGCTTTAATTATAGTTTCAGCTACAGCGGCCAAAAATTTGAGCCATAGCATTTCAAGGTATGTATCTTTGAGCACAATTTTTGGCTTAGTAACCGCGCCATCAGGCCTTTTAATTGCTAAAACTTATGAATTGCCGCCCGGGCCAATAATCATTTTAGTCGGGATTGGGATATTTCTTTTGAGCTTATTTAGCAGAAGATAAATTCATATGTATAAAGTTTCTCCATCTCTAATTGGAATGTTGCTTGAGTGTCCGCGGTGTTTGTGGCTTCATTATCGTGAAAAAATTGAGCGTCCCCGCGGGATTTTCCCGTCTTTGCCTAGTGGCATGGACGAGGTCTTTAAAAATTATTTTGATATTTACCGTTTGAAAAATGAACTACCCCCAGAGTTGGTTGGTAAAATTACTGATGCCAAACTTTATAATGAAGATATGGATAAATTTAATGTGTGGCGCAATATTAATTTTGGCCGCGGCGGTTTTAAAGCCGAATTTCCGGAATACAATATGCTGCTTCGAGGCGCCGTAGACGAAATTTTAGTAAGCCAAAGAGGTGAGTTTATCCCGTTTGATTTTAAAACTCGAGGATATCCAACGAAAGAGGATACGCATGAACATTATCAGCATCAGCTTGATTTATATGCACTTCTTTTTGAAAATAATGGTTTTAAATCTGCAACAACTGGCTATCTGCTTTTCTTTTGGCCCCAAGAATACGAAGATGGGATAGTTAGATTTGAATCTGAATTGAAAAAGATTGATGTTAGCCCTGAAAGGGGCCTGGAAATATTAGAGGAAACTTACAAAATTATATCGGCTTCGAAGCCAAAAGCCCACGAAAATTGCGAGTATTGCAGGTGGGTTGATGGTGTTCACGAAATACTTTAAGATTTTTTCTTGACTCAAACTAAATAAACTGCTAAGATTATTTATCTAAATACTAATAATATGACTCTTTGTGATGTTTGCAAAAAAAACCAATCAACCCGCCGGATTGTAAAGATAGTAAATGGTTCAAGGTCGATAATGAATGTCTGCGATGAATGCTCTGCAAGGGGAGTGAGTTTTGATTTTGGCGGTTCAAGCCCTAATAAACGCGATAATCCCAAAAAGAAAAGCGGCCCTTTGACGGATTCAACAAGTTCACCGCGAGCTGGTTCAGGGCGAGGCCGCGATCCATTTGGTTTTGGCAGTATTTTTGGCAATGATATTTTTGGTGACATTTTTAACGATATTTTTGAAGCCGAGCCCAGAGTTCAGGAAAGAGTTGATACCCAGGATTATATTTCTGAATCGGCCAAGCAGGTTTTAGGCGAGGCAGAAAAATATGCCAAAGATTTTGGTAGCCGCGAAATTGATTCCGAGCATTTGCTTTTAGCTTTATTGAGCGACCATTTAATAAAGAAAGTTTTGAATAATTTGAGGATTTCGGAAACTGAAATTCGCTCGATGCTTGAAAAAAACATTGAAAAAGGAGTGGACCAGGAAGAATTAGAATATTCCCCGAGAATGAAAAGAGTTTTAGATTTGGCCTTGCCAGAGGCCCAGAGTCTGCGCCATAGCTATGTCGGCCCAGAGCATTTATTTTTAGCTTTAATGGCTGAAGGCGAGGGCCTTGGCGCCAGGATTCTTAAAAAACAGAAACTCGATTACGAAAAAATAAAAAATGCAGTTATTAAAGTTGTTGGCCGGGGGGCCAAAGACGGTTTTATTACAGTGATGCAGACGCCGGCTTTGGACCAATTTTCCAGAGACTTAACCCAATTAGCCAGGCTTGGAAAATTAGACCCGGTTATTGGCCGGGCCTCGGAAATTGAAACGGCGATTGAGGTTTTAGCCAGACGTACTAAAAATAATCCGGTTTTAATCGGCGAGCCGGGAGTTGGTAAAACTGCAATTATTGAGGGTTTGGCCCAGAGAATTGTTTCTGGAAATGTGCCTGAACCATTGCAGGGCAAACGGGTGATTGAGCTTGATTTGTCGGGAATTTTGGCGGGCACTCAATTCCGGGGCCAATTCGAAGAAAGGTTAAAAGGGATTTTAGATGAAATAAAAGCTAATTCGGATAAGCTCATTGTTTTTATTGACGAACTCCATCTTTTGGTTGGCGCAGGTAGGGCCGAAGGAGCAGTAATGGACGCGGCTAATATGTTTAAGCCGGCCTTGGCCAGAGGCGAGCTTCATGTCGTTGGCGCGACTACTTTAAAGGAATATCAGAAATACATTGAGAAAGATGCGGCCTTGGAAAGAAGGTTCCAGCCGATTTATGTTTCTGAACCAAGCGTCAGTGAGACAGTTGAAATTTTGCACGGTTTACGAGACCGCTACGAATCGCATCATCGGGTCAAAATTTTGGACGAAGCCATTATCGGCGCGGCCGAGCTCTCTCATCGCTATATCACTGGCCGGTTCCTGCCGGATAAAGCCATTGACTTAATTGATCAGGCCGCCAGCCGAGTCAGGATTCAATTTACTACCGAGCCGGATGAGCTCAAAAAAATTGAAGAAAAAATCCGGGGCTTGAAAAAAGAACTTGACGCGGCTCGCCATGCTAAGACTAAGAGAGCCGGCACTATTGAAAAAGAAATAGTTGAATTGGAAAAAGAAAAAGCCGAAAAATTGGATGAGTGGGAAACGAAAAAAGCGAAGATTACTCCAGAAGTAACTTTTGAAGATGTGGCTGGAGTAGTTTCAAAATTGACTGGAATTCCGGTAAGTGAAATGACCCAGGCCGAAAAAGAAAAGCTAATTAATCTTGAAGCCCGGATTCATGAAAGGCTGATTGACCAGGAAGAAGCGGTCAAGGCCGTGGCTCAAGCAATAAGGCGGGGCCGGGCTGGACTTGGCGATATCAACCGGCCAATTGCTTCTTTTTTGTTTTTAGGCCCGACCGGCGTCGGAAAGACGGAGCTGGGAAGAACTCTGGCTCAAATTCTTTTTGGCGACGACCAAGCCATGGTCCGTTTGGATATGTCCGAATATATGGAAAAGCACAATGTTTCCCGTTTAATCGGCGCGCCGCCCGGATATGTCGGTTATGACGAAGGGGGACAGCTCACCGAGACGGTTCGTCGCCGGCCCCATTCGATTATTCTTTTGGATGAAGTTGAAAAAGCCCATCCCGATGTTTTTAATATCCTGCTCCAAGTTTTGGAAGACGGCCGTTTGACTGACGGCCAGGGCAGACAGGTTAATTTTGCCAATACCATTATTATTGCTACTTCCAATGTCGGTTCAGAGATAATCCACAGCCAATTTGATAAGTCGCCGTCTGATCGCTTGAATTATGATGCCTTGAAAGATTTACTGATAAAAAACTTGAGAGTTTATTTCCGGCCCGAATTTTTAAACCGATTAGATGAAATAATTGTTTTCAAATCGCTTGAAAGAGAGCAAATTCAGAAAATTGTCGTTTCTCAATTGGAAAAACTCACCCAAAAGCTGAAGATGCTTGGCTACAAATTAGATGTTTCTTCTCGAGCGATCAAAGAGTTGGCTAGCCAGGGTTTTGATCCGCATTTTGGGGCGAGAGAATTAAGGCGGGTGATTCAGAGAGAAGTTGAAAACAGGATTTCCGAGATTTTATTAAAAGAAGAGCCGGAGCGGGGGAGTTCGATTGAAGTTGATTTTAGTAAAGAATTTGAGGTGAAGATTAAGGAGCAGGTGAGGCATTAAAAAAACCGCAAACACCTCATTCAGGCCTCTCGACTCAAATCAATTTCTTCACATTGATTCTCGCTGACAAATAGATACAAAATTAAATTCGAGTTTCTGATAAAAACCGGTTCGGCTCCGGATGTTCCTGATAGGCATATACCCTTAAGACTGTACTCTGGTCTTTTTATTTTTTCTGAACTCAGATAAAATTAAGGAAGGTCGATAAAAGTTAAAAACTCTGAATTTTTTACATGGATAGAAGACACTTTAAGTGTTTGCTCTGGAAAGCGCTGTGGGGATTGAGCGTTATAGCGTTAGTCTCGGCTTGGGTGGCAACAAGAAGCGGTCAAGTTTGGGAGCTCGATGCCCAACATCTGTTCTGGGACGCTCTTGTGCTTGGCATATTAGCCATCCCCATCAAGTTAGATTGCCATAGCTGTAGCATTTGTCGAATAGGTTAATCAATAAAATTTTAAATAATTCCAATTTCCTTAAAGAGTTCAATGGAATTTTGGATTTTTTCGTTTTTTTGAAAAGAGATTAAATTTTGACACTCTTAAACTTTCGTGGTATCGTTGAATCAGTTTGTTGGAATTGATTTTTCTCTTTTGACTACATAAGGAGGCAGCGATGTTAAGAAGGTTGATTGAAGCGGTTTTGCCCTATATTATGAGAGTAATGGTACATAGAAAGGAGAAACTTTCAGTTAAAGCAATGAAAGCCCAATAGGCTTTCGTTGACAAGCTTCAATCAGAGGTTGGTCTTGGTAAACGCAAGACTAAAAAACCGTTCGTCGTTGGGCTTCTCGGTCTTGTCGGTTCTGGTAAAAGTTCGATGGCTCAAGAGTTGGTTAAGCACATTGGCGGAACGGTGATTGAAGGCGATGCCATCAGGGTCCAGCTTCGGAAAGTCGGCGAAGTCTACTCTTATGGCAAACGCCGGCAATACTCGTATGTCCGGCAGATTGCCGAAAATGCGGCTCTTGAAGTTTTGAAGCGGGGCGGCAATGTCATTTTTGACGCTGATTTCGCCGACGAAAAGAAAAGAGCCAGTTTGAAGGCAAAAGTCGCTAAGGTCGGAGTAGAACTTGTGTTTGTCCGAACTTACGCCGACCCGGAAGTGATGCTTGGCCGGATGCTCCGGGCCTCTTACCGGAACTCGCCTGATGACTTCTTTGGCGGGGCAAAGACCACTTGGAAAGAAGGCACTGAATAGCAAAGAGGCGCAGTAATCAAGTTTAAAGAGATGTGGAGGAGAACTCCGTATTACTACCAGTGGTCCAGCTCCGGCGGCGGCAAATGGGTTTTGAAAAAACCGCTGGTTCCGCTTTTAGCTGACATAGACACGACTGATCCAACTCTGTGGAAGGAGGGGGTAAGTAAACTGGCCCAAAAGCTTATCAATTCCTAAGGCTCTTGAGAGTTAACTAATTTGGGCAAAGCGCCGCTCTGCGGCGCTTTTCTTTTATAAAAATTTGATTTATATTAAATCAATGGAAGAAAAAAGCGTAAAAATATATACAACTTCTACTTGTGTTTACTGCCGGGGGGCGAAAGAGTATTTCAAAGAAAAGGGGATTGACTATGAGGAAATAAATTTAAGCGAGAATCCGGACAGGATTCAAGAAATGGTTCAAGTTTCGGGCCAAATGGGCGTGCCGGTTATTTTGATTGACGGAAAAATTATTGTCGGTTTTAACCGGGGAGCAATTGACGAAGCGTTAGGCCTGAATTGAACTTTTATTAAGCAAGGCTGTCAGACGAGACTTTTTTCTGGCGGCGGCGCGTTTATGAAGATAACTCTTAGACGCCTTATCTATAGTTTTATAAGCCTGGGGCAATAAGACTTTAGCTTCTTCGGTTTTCCCTTGGCTAACAAGCTTTTTGATTTTTTTTACAATATCTTTAATGGCCTCTTTCTTTTGGAGGTTTTTTTGGTGTCGTTTTATTGATTGGCGCAATGCTTTTTTAGCTGATTTAGTGATAGGCATATAAAGGATTTATAATAAAAAAACAGTTTCTTCGCAAGGGGGTATTGACAGAAATTTTTGATTGCTCTATCATTTTTAATTACTGTACCTTAGTGAAGGGAGGTGGATGAAATGCCCCTTGGTAACGGGCCGCCTAAGTATTTCTTCGAGGGTGTAGAGATTGTGATTGGTGGGCTTCCTGCGTTTCGAGATCACCTGGAAAATGCCAGCGAAGCTCGAAAAAAGAAGCTCGAGCCCGATCTTCAATCTCTCTCGGTTCTCAAATTTCTGCTTGATGATTTTTTCGAAGATCTCAAGCATGACAGAGAAGCCAAAAAGAGAGAAGCCAAAGAAGCTAACACTACCTGAAGAAAGAAGGCGGTCGATGTCGCACAACCCTCAAAAAACTCCCGAAAGTCAGAGCAATGGGTCTAGGGCTCCGAGCATTGGTTTTTGCTCATCATGACTTTCGGGGGTTTCTCATTTATAAACCTTTCTTTAATTTTAAAATCTGCTCTCTTATCATCAACGCCGTTTCAAAATCAAGCTGTTTTACGGCTTTAGTCATAGTTTTTTCAAGCTGTTTAATCATTTCGTTGATATCATACCAGGCCTTTGGGCTGGCTGGCGTAGAAAGTTCGTTATAGATTTTTTCTTTTTTCTTCTCGCCCTCCCAAATTTTGCTTCGCGAAATTTGGGAGGGTAAAGGCAAATCAAAATCTTTAATCGCTTTTTTTATTGATTGAGGAGTGATATTGTTTTTCTGGTTATGGTCTTCTTGGATTTTTCTCCGGCGAAGAGTTTCTTCAATAGCCGCTTTCATTGAACGAGTGGTTTTATCGGCATATAAAATAATATGGCCGTTTATGTGTCTCGCCGCCCGACCCATGGTTTGGATTAAAGTCGTGGCGTTTCTTAAAAATCCTTCTTTATCAGCATCAAAAATGGCGATTAGAGAAACTTCCGGCAAATCTAAGCCCTCCCGCAGAAGATTTACCCCGACAATGACATCATATTGGCCGGTCCTTAATCCTTTAATAATTTCAAGCCGGTCCAGGGTTTTAATTTCAGAGTGAATATAGTTAGTTTTAATTCCGTTTTCCGCCAAGTATTCGGCCATATCCTCGGCCATTCTTTTGGTCAGGGTGGTTACCAGAATCCTTTCTTTTCTGGCCACTCTCCTTTTTATTTCTTCAATCAGATGTTTAACCTGATTTTTGGTCCGCCTTACTTCGATAGTCGGGTCCAAAAGGCCGGTCGGCCGGATTAACTGCTGGACTAATCCTTTTCTGCCTGATTTTTTAAGTTCGTATTTTGACGGGGTCGCCGAAAGAAAAATTACCCGATTGATTCTTTCTTCAAATTCTTCAAAGTGAAGCGGCCGGTTATCAAGAGCGGATGGCAGCCGGAACCCATATTCAATTAGAGTTTCTTTTCTGGATTTGTCGCCACGGTGCATTCCTTTAAGCTGGGGAAGAGTGATATGCGATTCATCAATAATGGTTAAGAAATCGCCCTTGGTTTTTCCGCCAGAGGCGGATCCGCCTTTGGTGGAAAAAAAGTTTAAAAGAGTGAAAGGCGGCTGGCCCGGTTTTCTAAAATCCAAATGCCTGGAATAATTTTCAATGCCGTGGCAGTAGCCAGTTTCTTTGATTAGTCTTAAATCATAAAGAGTCCGCCGAGATAATCTTTCTGCTTCAAGGCCCTTCCCTTCCTTTTTTAGTTCTTTGGCTGTTTGTTGAAGCTCGGCCTTTATATTTTCTAAAGCAATGTCGATTTTTTCATCAGGCGCGACCCAATACTTGGCCGGAAAGATTTTTGCCTCAAGAATTCTTTGATAGTTCGGTTTTTCAAATTCAACATCATCGGGATGATGTACTTTAGCCGAATAAATTTTAAATATCTTATTTTTGCCTAAAACCCGAGGGCTCGGCCCTGTAGGGTTGAAAACAATTTTATGAAGGTTGTTTCCATCAGCCGAAAAAATTTCAATTTCATCTTTGGTGTTTCTAAACCCGCCTCTTTTAATTTCGTAATCTTTTTTGTACTGCAATCTGATTAAAGACTTAACTGTTTCGACTAATGAAATTTTTTGGCCTTCAAAAATATCCAGGCTTAAATTTTTATAATCTTCCGGAGAGCCGAGATTATAAATGCACGAAACGGACGCGACAATTATTACATCGTCGCGCGTTATGAGCGCTTGGGTGGCGGCGTGGCGCAGGCGGTCAATCTCTTCATTTATCTTGGCATCTTTTTCTATATAGGTGTCAGTATGAGGGAGATAGGCTTCGGGCTGGTAATAGTCATAGTAGCTTACAAAATAGTGAACAGAATTTTCAGGAAAAAAATCTTTTAATTCTTGATACGTCTGGGCAGCCAGAGTTTTGTTATGAGAAATCACCAACGTTGGTTTTTTTAATTCAGCGATGACGTTTGCAATACTGAAAGTTTTTCCACTTCCAGTAACACCAAGAAGAGTCATTTCCCTTTGACCATTTTCAAGCCCCTCAATCAGTTTTTTAATCGCTTGGGGTTGGTCTCCGGTAGGTTTATAATTTGAAACTAATTTGAACATGGGTTAAACTGAAATTATGATTTCTTTTCTTCGAGGCAGAGTTATTGAACTTGGTAAAACATATATAATCATTGATGTAAATGGAGTAGGTTATTCGGTGTATATTCCAGTCAAGGCGATAAATAGTTTAGCAGATAAAAACGCCGAGATCAAGGAAGTTAGAGTTTATACCCAGATGTTTTTTAATCAGCGCGAAGGCACTTCCCAGCTTTACGGTTTTTTGAAAAAAGAAGATTTAGAGACTTTTGATCTTTTGACCTCAATTTCCGGAATCGGTCCTAAAAATGCAATGCATATACTGTCTTCAATTGAGATAGGCGAATTAATTGCTGCGGTCTCAAAAGAAGACGAGGATTATTTAAGAAAAGTTTCTGGACTTGGGCCGAAGACAGCTAAAAGGCTTATAGTCGAACTTAAGGACATAGCGAAAAAACCTGAATTTGCAAGGTTTTTAGAGGGTAATGTAGCAAATGAGAGTGAAGCAATAGATGCTTTGATCTCATTGGGATATCAGAAGAACACAGCCATAGAAGCAATAAGAAAGATTTCTTCTAAAAAGAAAGATGTTGAAGGAATAGTGAAAGAAGCTCTAAAAGCCCTTAGTAAAAGATAGTGCAAACTTATGTTTCGGGATTTTTTGTTTTTGGAAAAATTACTTAATTTAGGTCGTAAGATAGTTCCCAAACCGGTTTTTGAGTTTTTTCAGCCATGGTATCACGGATTTTTGGCTTTAAGCGGAGCGGTTATTTTTGGCTGGCCGTCATGGAAAATAAAAGTAATCGGCGTGACCGGGAGCAAAGGTAAGTCAACGACAGTTTTTTTGATCACTAAATTTTTGGAAGAAGCCCTTCCCACAAGCCAGGGCGGGCCAGCGCCCGTCGCGGCCATTGGTTCTTTGGGATATAAGATAGGGGATAGAGAATGGCCGAATAATTTGAAGATGACCATGCCGGGCCGGTGGAAGATTCAAAAATTTTTAAATCAAGTAGTGAAAAAAGGATGCCAGTTCGCTGTTTTGGAAATTACTTCTGAAGGAATAAAACAAAAAAGACATCTGGGTATAAAATTTGATGCCGCGGTTTTCACTAATCTTGAAAAAGAACACATTGAAAGTCACGGCTCGTTTGAAAAATATTATAAAACCAAGCAAGAGCTTTTTAAAAAAACAAAGAATGTTCATATTTTGAATACCGACTCCGAGTATGTGAATTTGTTTTCCAAATTTCCATCTCGGAAAAAGTTTTTCTATAGTTTGAAGAACTGGCCTGATTTCCGGACTAATCTTCAAGGAGAGTTTAACAAATCAAATATTCTGGCCGCGGCTGAAACAGTTAAAAATTACGGAGTCAGCTTGGAAACAATCCAGAGAGTATTGGATAAAATCAAAAGCATTCCCGGCCGCATGGAATTTATTGATGGAGGACAAGATTTTAAGGTTGTGGTTGATTATGCTCATACGCCGGAGAGTTTGAAACAAGTATATCAAACTCTCAAATCCCAAATCCCAAACACCAAATTCCAAATAAATCCTAAATCCCAAATCCCAAATTCGAAACTAATCTGCGTCTTGGGCGCCGCCGGGGGAGGTCGCGACAAATGGAAGAGGCCGATTTTTGGCGAACTCGCAGCTAAGTATTGCGACGAGATTATACTTACAGACGAAGACCCATACGATGAACCGCCTGAAAAGATAATCGAAGATGTCGCTTCTGGAGTTAAAGACAAAAGTAAATTAGATATTATAATTGACCGTAGAGAAGCAATAAAAAATGCCCTGACAAGAGCCGGCAAGGATGATATAGTAGTAATAACCGGGAAAGGTTCAGAGAGTTCAATTGCCGTTGCAAAAGGCAAAAAAATTCCCTGGTCTGATAAAAACACCGTTTTGGAACTATTAGATTTTAAGAAAAATGGCTAGAAATTTTATTCCTAAATTACCGAAATTGTCGAGTTTAAGGCCTAAAATGAAAAAACTGCCTAAAAGATTTGAAGTTGTGGAAGAGGCGGCAAATTTAAAATTGCGTATTTTCGGTTCTTCAGCTAGAGACATTTTTAAAAATGCTCTTTACGCTATGGGCTTGACTCAAAAGCCGGAAATTGTCGAACAGTCCACGGTTGGGAAACTTATCGGCCGCTTGCGGGGTAAGCAAGTAAGTGAAGATTTTTTAATCGAATCAATGGATTATAATACACTACTAATTGATTTTTTAAGCGATGTTCTTTCGCGTTCTGATATTCATAACGCCGTTTTTTTTGACGTCAAATTTAAAAACTTTTCGGAGAACAAAATAGAAGGAAAGATTTATGGGGTTAAAACTGACGACTTCAGTAAAAACATAAAGTCTGTGATTTATAACGAAGTTGATATCAAAGAAACTAATTCGAATAAATGGGAAAGCTTGCTGACTCTGGATATTTAGTTGAAAGAGCAGCGCTCGGGCTATGGCCGATTTCTTTTTGCCCTTTCTTGGGAAATGCCTTTCAGGAAACGCTCTCGCTGCACGGGGAGTATCCGGTTCGCTCATTCTCGGGCGCTCCAGCGGCGCCCTCCGAGGTCATCGGCCGTTTTGTCCCGCTTCGCGGGAACCAAGCCAAAACGGCTTCCGAATCCGCTCGCCGGACACTCCCCGCGCAGCTTAACTTACTGTCTTCTTTAAAGTCATTGCCCAACGGGCGGGACAGATCAAAGAAATCGGCCATATATCCCTCGCTTTCCAAATCTATTAGCTTGCAATATCAATTTCTGACTTTTGAGGGTGCTTTATAAACTAAGCCGCGGGGGATGTCCGGCGGAGCGGTATTAATTCTGAGCGAAAAGCCCGCAGGGTATAGCCATTAGTTTCTTTCCGGCCGCAGGGGTATAATCAATTTCTGAGCCTGGGGAGTCGTCTTAGAAAATAGCCGGTATCTTTATGAAGAATTGCCGCTTATAAGCTAGGGGATAAAGGGGTAGACACGCCCTAGTTATCGGCAATTCGAGCAAAGTGCCGTGCCCCCACAACTCATACATGAGTGTGGGGGCGTGCTATTTTCAAGAAGGGGCACCAAACGAAGAAATTGATTATACCCCGAGAGACGGTTCTGAAATGGCTATACCCGAGAGGCTTTTCGCAAGGTTGATTTTTTAGGAATAATTTTGTAAGCTTTTATGGCTATGGAATCTATTGAGCTTGAGGCCCAGAAAAGAGAATTAGTCGGTAAATCCCAGAATTCTTTAAGGAGAAAGGGATTTTTGCCGTCCGTGATTTACGGCCATAATTTTGAGCCCATCCCCATTCAAATAAAGTATTCTGATTTTGAGAAGGTTTTTAAAAAAGCCGGCGAGTCGACTTTAATAAATTTAAAGATAAACGATAAGGAAGAGCCTGCAATAATAAAAGATGTCCAAAAAGATCCGGTGAGCGACAAAGTCATCCATGCCGATTTTTATAAAGTTAATCTTAAAGAAAAGATAAGGGCAAAAATCCCATTGGTTTTAATAGGGGAGTCGGAAGCGGTTAAGGCTGGAGGGGTTTTGATTAAAACCTTAAGTGAGCTTGAGGTTGAAGCTTTACCCCAAGACTTGCCTCATGAGCTCCAGATTGACATCTCAAGCCTTAAGAACTTTGGCAGCCATATTTCAGTTAAAGATATTTCTTTTTCCGATAAAATAAAAATTGAAGCTAATCCGGAAGATATTGTGGCTTTAGTCCAAGAACCTAAGAAAGAGGTTATTGAAGAAGCGGCAGCTCCGTCAGTTGAAGATGTTGAAGTAATTAAGAAGGCGCCTATTGAAGGAGAGGGGGGCGTTGAGGGAAAAGTTATTGAGAAGACTAGCGAAGAGCAGAAATAATTTTATCGATTTCGCCTTCCATAATTTTTTCTAAGTTCCCCCAGCTTTTTTTGATTCGATGATCAGTGACGCGGTCCTGCGGAAAATTATAAGTTCTCATTTTTTCTGATCGTTCGGCTGAACCGATCTGTTTTCTCCTTTCTTCGGTTACCAAGCCAACCGCTTTTTCTTTTTCAGACTGCCATAATTTCGCCCTTAAAATTTCAAGCGCTTTTTCCCGGTTTTTCTGTTGAGAGCGTCCTTCTTGGGAAGAAACCGCGATGCCGCTTGGTCTATGTTTTATTCTGACGGCCGTCTCAACTTTTTGGACGTTCTGCCCCCCGGGACCAGAGGAACGGAAAAAGCTGATTTCGAGATCAGCCGGATTTATTTTTACGTCAGCCTCTTTGACTTTTGGGAGGACGGCGACCGTGGCAGTAGAAGTGTGAATTCTTCCTGATTTTTCGGTTTTAGGGATTCTCTGGACCCGATGCACCCCGGCTTCGTGAGTCATTTTTTGAAAAGCTTGTTCCCCGGCTATTTCAAAAGTTATCTGCCTTAAGCCGCCTAAATCAGAACGGCTTTTGTCTAAAATATTAAACTTCCACCCGGATTTCATGGCGTATTTTTTATACATATTAAAGAGATTAAAGGCGAAAAGCGCTGCTTCTTCTCCGCCGGTGCCGGCCCGGATTTCCATGATCAGTTCTTCCATGTTTTATTTCTTTTTCTTGCGGGTTTTCTCAAGTCTTTTCTTAAATCTTTCAACCCGGCCCTTAGAATCAATTATTTTTCCCTGGCCAGTATAAAAAGGATGGCAAGCAGAACAAATTTCAATTTTAATCTCCGGGGTTGTTGCTCCCACGGTAAATCGGTTTCCGCAGGCGCATTTAACCTTGGCTTCGGGATAATATTGCGGGTGGATATTTTTTTTCATAAATCTTTACTAATTTAACAAAATAAGTTAGAATTTTCAAGCGATGCCCGAAATTAACTTTCAGCAAATCATGCCCTCCTACGAAGATATGCTTTCGGCTGGAATGCATTATGGCCGCAAGAAAACAGTAAAACATCCTAAGATGGATGCTTTTATCTATGCTTTAAAAGATACAATCCATTTGATTAATATTTTTAAAACCAGAGAAGAGCTTGAGAAAGCGATTGAGTTTCTTAAAAAAACCAAAGAGAGCGGAGGGATGATTTTATGGTCGTCTTTGACCAAGCATTCTGAAGCAAAGATCATTGAAATAGGCGATACTCTGTCAATGCCTTATATCAAAGAAAGGTGGCTGGGAGGGGCTTTGACTAATTTCAAGACTATGCAGAAAAGAGTCAAATACTTTAAAGAAATTCAAGAAAAATGGGCTAACCCTCAATTTATGGAAAAACTTACCAAAAAGGAGAGATATGATATGGAAAAAGAACTCCGCCTTTTAACCGAAAAATTTCAAGGCTTGGAAAGGATGACTAAATTACCGGACGTTATTTTTTTAAGTTCTTTAAGGAATGGCGGCCTGCCGTTTCGCGAAGCCAAGAGACTTGGCATAAAAATAGTGGCGATTTGCAATACGGAAAGCGACCCGAGCTGCGTTGATTATGCTATTCCGGCAAATGACAATGCCAAGCAGTCAGTTGAGTTGATTTTAGAGACGATAAAAAAAGCATTAGTTTAGCTTGAGGCCGCGCGTTTCCTTAATGGCTGTACCCGAGAGGCTTTTTGCGAACCGGATACTCCCGGGCGGCTTGTCAAAACATGATTAACAGTATCAAAAAACTTCGCGAGCAAACCGGCCTATCAGTCGCCGATATTAAAAACGCCCTGAAAGAGACTGATGGCGACGAGGCTAAGGCCTTGAAAATTTTGAGTGCCCGCGGCCATAAAATCGCTGAAAAAAAATCGGGGCGGACGGCCAAAGAGGGGATTGTCGAAAGTTATATCCACAGCACCAAAAAAGTCGGAGCGATTATAGTTTTAAACTGCGAGACTGATTTTGTGGCTAAAAGTTCTGATTTTAAGGAGCTTGCTCACTTATTGGCAATGCAGGTTGCTTCAATGGCTCCAAAAGATGCCGATGAGTTAATGAAGCAGATATTTATTAAAGAGCCGGGCTTAACCATTAAAGAACTAATTTCAAAATATATTGCTAAACTCGGAGAAAATATTAAAATAGGGGAGTTTTTAAGAATGGAGATTTAATGTATTTATTAATTCCTTTAATTTTAGTAGCTGGAAGCGCCCTTGGAATAGGCTATATTGTTTGGCCAAAGTTTAGAGAAGTAAAAGCGAAAGGAGACTTGGCTGAAGTAAAAGAAGATTTTTGGCATTTGATGTTTCCGGAATTGATGCATTTTTTCAATTTCGCCCAATCAAAATTCAAAGTATTTAAACGAAATGCCGCCGTTGATTACGAGAAATTCTTAAGAAGAGTTAAAATTCTATCTCTAAGAACCCATAATCTTACTGATAAACTTTTAGAGAAAAGGCAGAAAAACGACATTAAAACAGAGTTTAAAGAAGCAAACAGCCCTTCAAACGGGCAGGCAGTCAATATATATTTTAAAGCAAAAGAAAATAATCTTATTGCCGAGATTTCCAAAAATCCAAAAGACAAGAATTTATATAAGTCGTTAGCCGCGCTTTATATGGAAAGCAAGATGTTTGATGACGCCGAAGAAGCTTATAATGTAGTTTTGGAGCTTGACCCGAATGATTTAGAATCAATGGAAGCGCTTGAAAAAATCGGGAAAATGGTGTAGAATTTTTATGTTTTTGGGTGGTTGGCAGAGTGGTCAATTGCACTGCGCTGTAGACGCAGCGGCCGAACGGCCTACGGGGGTTCGAATCCCTCACCACCCA
>VMGG01000016.1 GCA_007376425.1 Parcubacteria group bacterium Gr01-1014_2
TTGGATTAACGATATTAAAGATAAAATAGGGGAAACAGTTGAGCTTTATGGCTGGGTTAATGTCCGGCGGGATCATGGCAAGATTATTTTTATTGATTTACGCGACCGCTCCGGCGTGGCTCAAATTGTTTTTACCCCGAAAGACGAAAAACTCTATAAAATAGCTGAAACTCTGCGTTCGGAGTGGGTTTTATCTGTAAAAGGGGAGGTAAGCGAACGACCTAAAGGGATGGAAAATCCAGATATCGAAACTGGAAAAGTAGAAGTGAAAGTTAAAGAAATAAAGATTTTATCAGAAGCTCAACATCCGATTCCTATTCAGGTAGCGGAAAAAACTGAAACCGAAGCAGATTTGGATACGCGAATGGACTGGCGGTGGCTTGATTTGAGAAAATCTAAAAGACAATTAGCTTTCGAAGTTTGGACAGTAATAGAACAAGCCTTTAGAGATTTTTTGATCCAAAATAATTTTATTGAAATCCATTCTCCTAAATTAATGAGTTCTCCGAGTGAATCAGGAGCCGAGTTGTTTGAGGTGAAATATTTTAAAAGAAAAGCATATTTAGCCCAGTCGCCCCAATTTTATAAACAAATGGCGATGGCCGCCGGATTTGAAAGAGTATTTGAAGTAGGGCCGGTATTCAGGGCTAATCCATCTTTTACTTCTCGGCACGATACAGAATTCACCAGTTATGATTTAGAGATGTCTTTTATTGATTCTCATCAGGATATAATAAATCTTGAACAAGAACTTATTGTTTCTATGCTTAAAGCCGTGAAAGAAAAATACGGTGAGGAGATTAAAAATAGTTATGGCAAAGAAGTAATTATTCCAAAAGTTCCCTTTCCACAATTAACCATGGCAGAAGCAAAGAACCTGCTTTCAGAAACGAAAATCACCGTTCAGCGAGAAGCCGACTTGAGTCCCGAAGAGGAGAAGAAGTTGAGCGATTTAATAAAAGAAAAATATAGTCATGAATTTGTTTTTATAACCAATTATCCAAAAGAAGTACGCCCTTTTTACCATATGCGTTTGGAAAATAATCAATATTTGACTAAAAGTTTTGACCTTCTTTGGAACGGATTAGAAATTACGACCGGCGCTCAGCGTGAGCATCGCTATGAGATACTAAAAAAACAGGCCAAAGAAAAAAAGTTAAGCTCGAAATCCATTCAATATTATCTCGATTTCTTTAAATACGGCTGCCCACCACATGGCGGTTTTGGTTTTGGGCCATCAAGATTTGTAATGAAAATTTTAGATGTCTCGAATGTGAGAGAGGTTACTTATTTGTATCGGGGAGTAAAAAGATTAAGTCCGTAGATTTATGGTTGCGAAATTCCTGATTCTTTCAATTCTTGATTTATTTTTGGGTATAAATTTTTTAAGCCCGATTGTTTTAGTCCAGAATTCTTTGGGTAAAAGCGAAGTCGTCTATTTGGATCCCAAAGACCAAAATGTCCCTTTTCTTTTACCGACTGTCGAAACAAATTATTTTCCAATAAGGGATTGGGAAATTCCAGATCCGGAACTCACGGCTCGTTCAGCCATACTTTATGATTTAAGTTCAGAGAAAATTTTGTTTGGCGTGAGTCCCGAGATCAAACTTCCCATTGCCTCTTTGACAAAATTAATGGCTGCTATCGTCGTGTTTGAAAATATGAGTTTGGATGATGTAGTCGGGATTAAAAAATCGGCCATCGATAAATCAACAAAGGAAGGCGGTGGCAATGACTTATATGAAGGAGAAAAAATTAAAGCTCTGGATTTATTAAAATTAATGCTGATAGAGTCATCTAATGTTGGGGCCTATGCTTTTGTCGAGCATCTTGAAGAAAAGTACCAGATTAATCTGGTTGAGAAAATGAATGAAAAAGCAAAAATTCTCGAGATGGATGACACTCTTTTCACCGAAGCAGCCGGATTGGATGACAAAGAAAGTTTCTCCACAAGCCAAGACTTAATAAAACTGGTAAAATATTCTTTTAGATACGGTAGTTTATACGACATTTTAAAAACTCAAAAGGCTGAAGTAGCGTCGATTGACGGTTCATTAAGGCATCAGATTTTGAATACTAATCAGCTTCTTGGCCGATTGTTAAATATTATTGGCGGCAAAACCGGTTTTACTGAATTAGCTGGTGGTTCAATAGTTCTTGTGACTGAAGCGCCAATAAATTCTAGCCGTCTCATCACTGTAGTTTTAGGTTCAAATGATCGATTTGGTGATGCTAAAAAATTAGTCGAGTGGGCCGCAAAAGCCTATTTATGGAGGTAGTTAATGTAGAAATAACAAACAGTGTTTTCACGGTTGTAAATGTTCTTCGGGTTTTCATCGTGGCGACGATCAGTTTTTTCGCGGCTTTATTAATTACACCTCTCTGGCTGAAAGTTCTTCACAAATATGATTTTTCTAAAAAGAAAGTAGCTAGATTTGACGTCGCGCCGATTTTTTCCAAACTTCACCAAAAAAAACAAGGGATTCCTATTGGCGGAGGAGTGATTATTTGGGGCACTGTTTTAATTGTAATTTTGGGTTTTTGGATTTTGGCTCAAATTTTTCCTGGTAGCTCTTTAGCGAAATTAAACTTTTTGTCGAGAGGCCAGACTTTTTTACCTTTAGGAGCTTTAATTATCAGCGCGATTCTGGGATTAATTGACGATTTGTGGAGTGTTAAAGGAAAAGGCGATAAGGGCCGGGGATTAAGGATGCGCGATCGGTTCTTCTTTTATGTTTTATTGGGACTGGGCGGCGCCTGGTGGTTTTATTACAAACTTGATTGGAATTTTATTAATGTGCCTTTTCTAGGTGATGTTACAATAGGAGCTTGGTATATGTTATTTTTTACCTTTGTTATCGTAGCTAGTACTTTTTCAGCAAATGAAACCGATGGCTTGGACGGTCTTTTAGGAGGAGTGGCTTTAACGATTTTAGGTGCTTTAGGAGTGATTGCTTTTGTTCAAGAGAGAATGGACTTAGTTGTTTTTATTGCTGCCATTATTGGTGGCTTGATTGCTTTTTTGTGGAATAATATTTATCCGGCAAAGTTTTTTATGGGTGATACCGGAGCAATGGCTTTAGGAACGACAATCGGAGTTATTGCAATGTTTTTGAATGTCCCGCTTTTACTTTCGGTTATCGGAATAATTTTTGTGCTCGAGTCTGGTTCGGTTATTTTACAACTGTGGTCAAAAAAATTCAGACGCAAAAAGATTTTCCTTTCTACTCCGATTCACCATCATTTTGAGGCGCTTGGCTGGCCAGAAATGCAGGTGACGATGCGATTCTGGATGATTTCCGCAATTGGGGCAATTTTAGGACTTATAATATTTTTTGTTGATTCACGAGTTCCGCCGTTTTTTAGGTAATGAAAAAATGGAAAGCTATTTTCGGGTAAAGCTCAGGTATGCCCGATTTCTTCTCTCAAGTCTCGCAGACAAATAGATTAAAGATTTTATCAATTTGTCGACAATTCTGGATCCTCCACCAGCAATTGTCATCGCCAAATTGGCCGGTATCTTTACGAAGAATTGCCGAAACATAAGCTAGGGGATAAAGGGGTAGACACGCCCTAGTTATCAGCAATTCGAGTAAAGTAACGCGCCATTTCCAAGAAGAGGCTCACTAGAAGAAATTACCTATATCGATTAAGGCTTTCTTTAAACATTTGATTGCAAAATTTTTAATCTGGCTCACTTTAATCCTAGCAGTTTTCGGGCTGGTGATGATATCATCGGCCGGAGTTTATTTATCTCAAAAAAATTTCGGGGTTGATTATTATTATTTTAATCATCAACTTCTTTTTGGTTTTTTGCCGGGTTTAATTCTTTTCTTGATTGCTTCGAAAATAGATTACCGGAAATGGAGAAAATTTTCTTTTGTTTTAATTCTTTTGTCTCTAGGCTTACTGGTCCTTATTTTTATTCCCGGTTTTGGCATAACCGTCAGCGGGGCAAAGCGCTGGGTTAATTTTTTCAATTTATTTTCTTTTCAGCCAGCTGAAATTCTAAAATTGACTTTAATAATATATCTGGCTGGTTGGCTTCAGCAGTTTGGTAAAAATAATGCCGGTTCAGTCGCGGCTTTTTTAATAATTCTTTTTTTCATGGGCATTTTTATCGCTGCCCAGCCGGATATCGGGACCTTAGGGATAATTATTTCAATAGCTCTTTTAATGCTTTTTACCGCTGGCGGGAAGTTTAAACAGATTTTATGGATTATTATTCTAGCTGCCGTCAGTTTTTCATTGTTGACTGTTTTTTCAGATTATAGGCTTGACCGATTTTTAGTTTTTATTAACCCTAATTTTGATGTTCAGGACAAAGGCTATCATTTGAATCAGTCTTTAATCACGATAGGCAAGGGAGGATTATTAGGAGTTGGGTTTGGGAAAGGAGAACAAAAGCTTGGTTTTTTGCCTGAACCAGTAGGAGATTCAATCTTCGCGGTAATCGGAGAGGAACTTGGTTTTATCGGGATGCTTTTTATTATTGGTTTATTTTTCTTATTTATTTTTCTTTCGCTCTTTATTGCTAAAAAAACTAATGACAAGTTTGCTTCTTTATATGCCATCGGCCTTGCTTCTTGGATTGGGGTTCAATCGTTTGTTAATATAGCTTCTTTGACAGGCATTGTGCCTTTAACCGGCGTGCCATTGCCTTTTATAAGCTATGGCGGAACTTCTCTGGCGGTTTTGATGGCTGGTGTTGGGATATTGGTTAATATTGCTAAGAAGACGAAGGTGTAAAATTTGTTCCTGCTCGCTTGCAGTTCAGAAATTGATATTTTCTTGCTCATATTTTTATTTTTAAAAATCAATTTGTGATAGCTATACCAGAGCTATACTTGACAGAGTTTATGGGTGTGATATGATAGAATTATCAGGCTAGAAAAGGGGAGGTTGCTTAGTGGACAGTAATAGTAGAAATCAACGGTAATATATAGAAAATTTAGGTTTTTGACTCTTATTTCCACTAAGGAACCTCTCCATCTTCAGTCTCTTGGCGAGTGAAGTTAGAATCTTTGCCGCGAAGAGGCCGGGGCCGTAAGGCAGGCCGGGAGACTGTGCCTTACGGCTTCGATAATCACAGCACTTTTTTCATTAGTTTTTTGGAGGTGAACCGTGCGGACGAAACGGCTTCACAAGCCCTCTTCGAAAAGTCCGTAGAGGGTAAGCCCTGCTGAGTAAGTGGACAGTTGGATGGTAGTTGGTTCAAATGAGTCATACCTACCCAACGCACGAGGCTCGGCAGGGCCTTTTTTTATTTCCAACTCGGCAGCCACACCGTCATTTTGTAATACCAATCCGGAATCGGAAAGCCATAACTAAGCGGCGAGAAAAAGAGAAATAAAATTAGTGCGCTTATTAAGATTATATTGAAAACAGATTTACTTGCCCCGTAAAGAAGCGAGTCTTGCGAGCTTCTTTTACTGGGGGCTAAGACATAAGCTAAGATCAAAATCGCAAAGATCAAAGAAGTAAAATAATGGTACAAAAACATAACCCGGCCGATAAAGATGAAAGGGAGCCAATTCAAGAAGTAAGTAGTGAGTAGAAAATAGAAAGTAGTAGATTTAAATTTTCGAAAATTAATCAGGGAATAAATTATAAAAACAGTGGAAAGCCACCAGATCAGCGGATTACCTATGAAATAAATTTTTTCTGAAGTTCCTTGCGGTGTGTTGCTTGAATTCCAATAATAAATGGGTTTATTCATAAACGGCCATTGATACCACTGGCTGGTGTAGGGGTGAGAAGCACTAAGGCGAGCATTGCTTTTATACAGTTCCTTGTTGAGCTCAATAAATTTATCGAAAATACTCGTCTGCTGGAAATTCGGCGGATGAAAAGCAAGCCCTGGTCCCGGCTTATTCAATAGCGAAAAATGAACGGCAAAAATTAAAAAATAAATGATAAAAGGGATGATTATTAAAAACACCAAGCCTTTAGCAGCCAATTTAATTTTTCCTTCAGATTTTAACCAATTTATGAAATAAGAAAGAATGATGACGGCTAAAAAAGTCAGGCCGGTCCATTTGACAGAAAAGGCCAATGAAGAAAAGAATCCCGAAAGAAACAGAAGTTTTTTATTGCTATTAGTTATAAGCGATCGCTTGTAACTAATATTCCCTGATTTTAAGAAAAAAAGGACCCCTAAAAATCCAAAAAGCAGCAAAAAAGAATCAAGCAGAATAAGGCGTGATTGAACCAGTAATGAATTTTCAAAAACTATGAGCAAGCCGGCTAAGAAAGCAAACTTTTGACTAAGCCCCAATTCTAAGGCAATTAAAAAAATAACAACTGGCAAAAAAGCCCCGGCAAGTTTTGGCAAAAATCTTAGCCATTTATAACTGTCGTCTGGAAATTTTTGGCCAATGGTTTGGAAAGAAAAGCCGGGTTGGAAATCTGAAATTTTAGCCACTCCAGCAATAAGGAGTTTCCCAAGCGGGGGGTGGATGTCAAAAAAATACTCGCCAGTAAAATAGCCGGAGACGAATTTGCCGAAATGAACTTCATCAAAAACCGTTTCAGCCGGATAAGAGAAGAATAAAAAACGGGTCGCCAGGCCTAATGCTAAAAGTATCCACAAGTATTTTTTTATGATTGGTGGTATAACCCATATTAGCAATTTCAAAAGAAGGATGGAAGGAAATGTTAAGAAAAACCGTCGCTCTGACCGCATGTCTTTTGGTAATAGGTTCAAGCGCGTTTGCTCAAACTCAAGGGGAAAAGGTACTGGATAAGAAACTCTGGACGGTTGGTTCTCTTCTTATCGGCTCGACTATCTATGACGTAGAGAGTACTTATTTCGCCTTTGATAAATGCGTGGCTTGCTATGAAAAGAATCCGCGGATGAGGCCTTTTGTTAAAGCGGGAAAGCCATGGCTGTATGCTGTTCAGGGTTCTATTGATGCCGGGGTGATCTATGCCAGCTATAAGATGAAGGATAAAGATCACAAACTTTGGTATTTATTGCCGGTTGCCCTAACAGTTGTCCACATAAGTGCAGGCATGCATAATATAAGGGTAGCTATTAAATTCTGAAAAGGCCATTTTGTTGGCCTTTTTGTCTTTATTTTGGTAAAATTTATACCATGGAAAACGAGAGAGTCGACCTCATTATTATTGGCGGTTCGGCCGCGAGCGTCTCGGCCGGCATTTATGCTGTGAGGCGGAATTTAAATTTTAAGATTATTTCTAAGGATTTTGGGGGTGAGGTGGCTACTTCCGGAGAAGTGGATAATTACCCGGGGATTCCGGATACAGACGGTTTGGCACTAGCCGAAAAATTTAAAAAACATTTGGCTGATTATGGCGTTGAGCCAGAAATCGGAATCGAGGTCGAAAAAATAACCAAACAAGAAGATGGGACTTTTTTAATTTCTGCCAAAGAAGGGAAAGAGTATGTTGCTAAAGCTGTAATTGTCGGAACTGGCGTGCATCCGCGCGAATTAAATGTTTCCCGTGAAAAAGAATTAAGGCATAAAGGCGTGAGCTATTGCACAGTTTGCGATGGACCGTTATTCCCGAAGAAAACAGTAGCCATAATCGGTGGAGGGAATTCGGCCTTGGAAGCAGGAATTATGATGGCTGATATCGCAAGCCATGTCTATGTGATAAATAAAAACAGTTTTTTTAAAGGAGATCAAATTTTAATAGATAATTTATCAAAGAAAAAAAATGTGGAGATAATTTATAACGCGATGACTACTGAAATAGTTGGTGATGGTTTTGTAAGTGGGTTAAAATACAAAGATAGTGGCGGCGCTGAACGCGAATTGAAGGTTGATGGTATTTTTATTCATATTGGGATGTTGCCAAATAGTGGCATTGTTCCTGAAAACGTTGAAAAAACAAAAGCCGGCGAAATCGTGGTAAGTAAAAACTGCGAAACTAATATTCCAGGCCTCTTTGCTGCCGGCGATGTAACTGATATACCATTTAAACAGATAGTTGTTGCGGCTGGACAAGGGACAGCTGCATTGCTTCAAGCGGTGAATTATTTGAATAGATTAAAACAATGATTTATTTAGCCACTGATCATCGCGGATTTGAATTAAAAGAGAAAATAAAAACCTGGCTTTCAGAATGGGGCTATCAATATGAAGATATGGGTGCTTTTGAATATGAAAAAGATGATGATTATCCGGATTTCGTCCATAAAGCCGCCAAAAAAGTCTCTGAAGATCCGGAAAATTCAAAGGCGATTATTTTAGGCGGTTCAGGACAAGGGGAGGCAATGGTGGCTAATAGATATAAAGGAGTTAGAGCAGTGGTTTATTATGGAGGAAGTGCCGAATGGGTAATTAAAACGACTCGCGAACATAATAATGCTAATGTATTATCTTTGGGCACCTCCTTTTTAACTGATGATGAGACCCAGAAATCAATTAAACTTTGGTTGGATACGCCGTTTTCCGGAGATGAAAGACATAAAAGGAGATTGGCAAAATTTTAACTTATGGCAAAAATATTTATTACTCGGCCAATCCCTGAATCGGGAATTAACCTTTTGCGTGACAAAGGCTACGAAGTTTTGATTAATGAAAAGGCCTACGACCGACCGGCCGACAAAGACGAGATTTTGAACGGAATAAAAGGCGCCGACGCCCTGTTTTGCACTTTAACCGAAAAAATTGACGCTGAAATTATGGATGCTGGTTTGCCGACTTTGAAGATTATCGCCAATCTGGCAGTTGGTTTTGATAATATTGATTTGGAGGCGGCGAAACAAAGAAATCTTATGGTAACCAATACGCCCGGTGTCCTGACTGATACCGTGGCTGAACATACTTTTACCTTGATGCTGGCAGTAAGCCACCGAATTGCCGAGGCAGATAAGTTTACCAGAGCCGGGATGTATCATGCCTGGGGGCCGATGCTTCTTTTGGGCACTAATTTGTCTGGTAAGACATTGGGTGTTGTTGGTTTAGGTCGTATTGGTTCGCGGGTGGCATATCACGCGGTCAAAGGTTTTGGAATGAAGGTTTTGTATACTGATGTGAAAAAGGATGAAAATTTTGAGAGAGAATTTTCCGCCCAGTTTTTTGAAAATTTAGATGATTTACTGCCACGCTGTGATTATGTTTCTTTGCATGTCCCTCTTTTGGAATCAACTCGCCACTTGATGGACGAAAGACGGCTTAAACTAATGAAGAACTCAGCTTATCTTATAAATACCTCGCGCGGCCCAGTGATAGATGAGAAGGCGCTAGTCCTGAGCTTGTCGAAGGGATGGATTCGAGGGGCAGCGATTGATGTTTTTGAAAACGAGCCAAAAGTGGAGCCCGAGCTTTTAAAACTCAATAATATAATTTTAACTCCTCATATTGCATCAGCTACTGAAGAGACGAGAAGTGCTATGGCTGAATTAGCTGCGAAAAATATTATTGAGGCACTGGAGGGAAGAGTGCCGCCGAATTTGGTAAAATGAAGATTATCCCGGCGATATTAGCTAAAACACCAGAAGAATTTGAAACAATGGTCCGAGAGGTCGAACCTTACACCGATTTAGTTCATTTAGATATTGCTGATGAAGGATTCGTTCCTAATAAAACAATTGACGGTTTTAAAGAGCTTGAGAAAATTAATACTAAACTTAATTTCGAAGTTCACTTAATGGTTAATAATCCTGAAAATATAATTGATAATTGGCTAAATACCAAAGCTTCTAGATTTCTAGTTCACGCAGAAGCAGTGAGCGATTTTGATTTTTTAATCAATAAAATTAATATGGCCGGTCGCGAAGTGGGTTGTGTTTTTAACCCCAAGACAGGTTTTTCTGTAATTGATTCATATGTTCATAGAATTAACGTGTTTCAATTTATGACTGTTGTCCCTGGATTTTATGGTTCGCCATTTTTGCCAGAGGTTTTGGATAAAATCAGAGATTTTCATATTCGTTATCCGGATAAGTTAATCCAAGTTGACGGCGGAATGAATCCGGAAACAATAAAATTAGTTGAGACTAGCGGTGCAACAAGCGCCGCAGTCGGAAGTTATATATTCCAAAGCAATAACGTAAAAGAAGCTTTGGAATCTCTGTAGGATTTAGAGATTAGAGTTTAGAGATTTATTTCCATGTTTAAAATTCTTGATGTAATAACAATTGGTTCGGCCACTCGCGACGTTTTTCTTAAATCAGAAGGCGTTGAATTAAGAAGACATTCTGATTCGCCTAGCGGCGAGGAGCAATGTTTTCCCTTGGGAGCAAAAATACCGATTAAGGAACTTGTTTTTTCTACGGGCGGCGGAGCAACCAATGCAGCCGTGACTTTTACTAGGCAAGGCCTGAAAACTGGATGCGTCGGTGTGGTCGGCAATGACTTTAATGGTAAAGAAGTTATTAAAGAGCTGAAAAAAGAAAAAGTGAAACCGTTTTTTATTGTCCGTAAAGATGATTACACGGCTTATTCGGTAATTTTAGTCCACCCGAACGCCGAGCGGACTATTTTAAGTTATAAAGGCGAGGGCCAACATCTTAATGTTCAGGAAATTAAGTGGAAGAAATTAAAAGCAAAATGGTTTTTTTTAGGCAGTTTGGGTGGAAATTTGGATTTATTGCAAAAAGCGTTTGAATACACTACGGCCCGAAATTTTAAAATTGCTTTTAACCCCGGCGGAAAAGAGTTAGAGCTTGGGTTGGAAAAATTAAAGCCGTATCTGGCTGAAGTTGATATTTTTTCGGTTAATAAAGAAGAAGGAGAAACGCTTTTAGGAATGTCGAATGATTCTAATGCTGAAGAGGTTTTAAATGGCTTAGATAAACTAATTAAAGGAATTACGGTTTTAACCCTTGGGCCGGATGGAGTTTTAGTTTCAGATAAAAAAAATATTTATCAGGCAAAGACGCCGGATTCGCCGAAAGTTGAGCGCACCGGTGCCGGCGATGCTTTTGTTTCGGGTTTTGTTTCCCAATACATCATATTAACAAACGACAAACAACTAACGACTAACAACGAAGAGATAATTAAGAAATCAATCCAGTTTGCTACGGCCAATGCTTCTTCAGTTGTTGCTCAATACGGCGCCAAAGCTGGAATTCTCAAAAAAGACGACTGGGGCCCGTGGGAGTTGATAAAAGTTGAGATTCTCTGAATAAATTTTTAGAAAATACTGATTTTATGCTTGATCCATATAACCGACTAGCTAAAATTTTACGTGTTCAGCCAGAGGTGCTTTTGGATTTATCAGAAAAAATGGCTTCAATCACCGGGCAGGAAGGCATAATTGAAAGGATAGCTGACGAAAATGATTTATTAGTAAACAGGACTTTGGATGAACTGGGTTTGTCAAAAAATTTAGGAGCAGAAGAAGTCCGTCAAGCATTGCAGGCCAAACTTATCCATTTGGATAAAGAGCTTTTCGAAATTTTAGACAAGCCGGATTTAAGCAAAATTTCTAAAGTCTGCGGCAAGCTTTGTGAAGCATCAATTTCTCTAGTAAATCATCGGACAGGATTTTTCATAAAAAGAGATAAAGCAGTTGAACTGCTTTCAGAAAATCCCCCAAAAAATCTTCTTGATTTTTTTGATTATTCAAATGTCGAAGAATTAATTGCCAAAGAAAGCTTTGAGTCAGTTTTTGCGGCCTTGCGTTTTACTCAAACTATTGAGTGGATGCATAATTTTTTTGATAAAGCATATAACCGCCTCGGCCCGGATGATTTTGAAGAAAGAGGCATCCATCTTAAAGTCTTAGAAGAAAAATGGCTTGAAGTGGCTGAAAAGTTTTTAGAGAAAAAATACCACAATGTTAGCCATTTAAAAGAGCTTGGGATTATTTTTATTATCCCTTTAAAGCTTGATACGCCCGGTGAAATTACAAGGATTTTTACTTTAATACTTCATTACTTGAATGAAGTTCCGTTTTATTCAAAATTATTCAGAAGGTTCATCAGCGAAGAAAATTTTCCCGAAAAATTAAAATCTCTTCTTCGAGGCGATGTTTTGGATAAGTCTCTACCCGATGGAAAAAGGGTGAACTGGCGGATTGTTCAACGCTATCTAGCCAAAGACAATGAAAATGATTTTCGGCTTTTTGAGCCGCACGTAAATCCTGAAGCCGAGCATTGGTTTAAGGCCGAAGAAAGTTTGGCAAAACTACCAATGAAGAGTGAAGATACAAAAGGTTTAAGTTTTGGATTTTGGAAAGGATTGGATTTTGCGGGAAATTATTTCCCGTCCTCCGAAGCCTTGGCGAAGGAGGATGGAGAGTTGGTCAGTTTCGACTTGATTGATGTGGTGATGACTTTGGTTCAGAAAGAAAAAATAAAATATTTATATCATCAGCAGGAAGCGCTTTGGAATAAGATCTTCATAGAATATTTGGGGCGCGAGAAAATGAACGAACTCATTGAAGAAAACATTATCAAAGGTTATATTGAGTTATAAGTCCTTTTTTGGGCAATGCCTTTCAGGAAACGTTCTCGCTGCGTGGGGAGTATCCGGTTCGCTCATTCTCGGCTGCTCCAGCGGCAGCCTTCGAGGTCATCGGCCGTTTTGCCGAGCACTCAGCAAAGAAAACTATTTTCATTTCTGAGTGCTCGGACCAAGCCAAAACGGCCTCCGAATCCGCTCACCGGACACTCCCCACGCAGCTTAACTTACTGTCTTCTTTAAAGGTATCGCCCAATGGGCTTAGGATTAAAAAGAAACCGGCTCGCGATATCAATTTCTGAATTGGGAAGTATCTTGTAAATGGCCGGTATCTTTACGAAGAATTGCCGATAACAAGCTAGGGGATAAAGGGGTAGACACGCCCTAGTTGTCGGCAATTCAAGTAAAGTAACGGAGATTCCACCGAGCTGAGCTCGTTTTTATAATTTATCTTATGGCGATTATGCTTTAATAGTTGGAACGAGCGAAGGCGAAGCGAAATTTTTAGGTTATGCCGAAGCCAGGAAACTTGTGGATGCCTGGAAGAGCGAGACAAACTTAGCAATATTTTTAAATGCTGACCACCATAAAAGTTTTGATTCGTGCAGTCAGGCGCTAGAGGCCGGCTATGACACGGTTTTGATAGACGGCTCTGCTTTGCCTTTTGAAGAAAATATCAAAACTACCCACGGCGTGGTTGATTACGCTAAATCAATTAATCTAGAAATTACGATTGAAGGCGAGTTAGGTTATCTTCGCGGGGAATCTAAAATACAGGAAATCGTGGAGATAAAACCAGAAGATTTTACCAAACCAGAAGAAGCCAAAGAATTTGTAGAGAAGACCGGGGTGGATCGTTTGGCCGTGGTTTTCGGAAATATCCACGGAGTAGTTTCAAAACAAGAAGAAAAATTAGATTTTAGCTTATTGGAAAAAATAAATAAAACCGTACCTAATGTTTATTTAGTTTTGCACGGCGGTTCAGGATTAGCTGATGAAGAATTTAAAAAAGCCATTGAAAATGGAATAACTAATATTCATATAAATACCGAAGTTAGAGTGGCTTATCGGGAAGGATTAGATAAAACACTTAAAGAATCGCCGCAAGAAACCACGCCCTATAAATTTTTGGAAGGAGCGGTTGAAGAGATGAAAAAGGTTGTAGAAGAGAAAGTAAAGGTTTTTTTGAATAAATGAAAGTTTTAATTTTAACAATCATATTTTTGCTTCTAGTTTTTTTTGTTTATCCGCAGCTTCCCAATAAATGGTTAGCTAGTTTTGATTTAAAGTTTCCGGAAAAGCCTTTTCATTTAGGTCTTGATTTACTCGGCGGGGCCCAACTGGTTTATCAGGCTGATTTAAAAAATATTCCTAAAAACGAACAAGAGAACTCGATGGAAGGGGCTCGAGATGTAATAGAAAGACGGGTGAATCTTTTTGGTGTGGCTGAACCAGTTGTTCAATTAAGCGGCAATGACCGGTTAATTGTTGAAATGCCCCAAGTTAAGGATGTCGGTGAGGCGATTCAATTGATAGGGGAAACGCCGTTTTTAGAATTTAAGGAATTGCCACTAGGTTTTAATCTAAGCCAAGAAATTTCAGCTGAAAGTTTTATTTCTACTGGTTTAAGCGGCAAACAGTTGAAACGAGCCTATTTATCTTTTGACCCGAATACGAATTTACCAATGGTGAGTTTAGAATTTAATGATGAGGGAACAGAATTACTTTCAAAAGTTTCAAATCGGAACTTAGGCCGGCCTTTGGCAATTTTTTTGGATGGTCAGCCAATTTCAATTCCAATAGTTCAGGATGAAATAACTAATGGCCAAGCAGTAATCAATGGCCAGTTTACGATTAATGATGCCCGGGATTTGGCAATTCGTCTTTCAGCTGGGGCCTTGCCTGTACCGATTAAACTTATATCTCAGCAAATAGTTGGCCCTAGTTTGGGTAAAGCGTCGATTGACCAAAGTTTAAAGGCCGGGATTTACGGACTAGCCGCTTTAGTTTTATTTATGATTATTTTTTATAGGGGTTATGGCTTAATTGCGGTTTTTGCCTTGTTATTTTATACTGTTTCGGTTTTGACGATTTTTAAATTTTTGCCGGTGACTTTAACTTT
>VMGG01000017.1 GCA_007376425.1 Parcubacteria group bacterium Gr01-1014_2
GAAGTTAACCCCATTTTTCAATCCGTCTTACGGCGGAAAGCTGCCTTTTTCGACAGGGAGCCGCTCTACCGTTGAGCTACCCCGGAGCTAGAGAACCTTAAATTGTTAATTTGATAATTTTATCACCCAGTCCAATAAAGTTCAACTAACATCAAACCGCTTTTTGTTTTGATGATTTTATGATTAAATTTCCGTATGAAGACAATTTTAGTTGATGCAGTAGACGCTTTTGTTTCTGCCGAGGGTGTGATTTTCAAGGAGATGTATGATTTACTTGAAACTTTTCCGAATAGAAAGATTCTTTTAACAGGTGCTAATGATGAACAGTTCAAGAAATTCGGCTTGGATAAAATGCCCTATGAAGTTTTTACCTTAAAGCACAACCCAGAAAAAACCGACCCAATGTATTACGAAACAATGCTTAAACATTTTGGTTTGACCAAAGACGATGTCATATATTTTGAACATAGTTCCGAAGCTGTAAAAAGCGCTCAATCGGTAGGCATAAAAACCTACTACTATGATTCAGAAAAAAAGGATTTGGAGGTGCTTAAAAACTTTCTAACCGAAAATCTATAATGAGAGTCGCTGCTATAATAATTAAAGATGGCAAGATTCTACTGATTCATAGAATCAAGAGTGGCCAAGAGTATTATGTATTCCCAGGAGGCGGGGTGAAAGAAGGTGAGTCATTAGAAGAAGCTTTGATTAGAGAAATTAAAGAAGAACTGACTTTAGACGTAAAGGTATTTAAGCAGATTTTCAATATAACCAATCAAGGCCGAGAAGAATTTTACTTCCTAATCCAAGAATATGACGGAATTTCTCAATTAAATGGCGAAGAAAAAGAGAGAATGGATGAAAATAATCAGTATATTCCGGTATGGATAAAAGTCAGTGAAGCTATAAGCATGTCTAATCTCTATCCCAAAGAGGCAAGAAATTTGTTGATAAGTCAATTTTAACGATGTTCAATTAGAGTTATAATATACTTTGATTAATGTTTCTTTTTTTGACAAATTTGATAAGTCTATGTATCTTTCTAAAACTTACTAAAACGAAAAATGTCTAAAATTCTTTATAAAATCGTCCCTGTGGTGATGGTAGTATATAAGTCTCAAGATGGCTGGAGGGGTTTTTGTGTTCCATATGATGTTACTTGTAATGCCAAAACACAAGAAGAGGCCAGGGGAAAATTGGAAGAATTAGTTAAGCTTTATGAAGAAGGCTTAAATAAATATGGAAATCCTAAAAACTTAATACTTAAAGAACTCTCTGATGAAGAAGATAGAGCCTTTTTCAAAAAAATCTGGCCACATATTTTAAGAAATATAGGAAGTAAAACGAAATCTTATATGGATTATGCGAAAGAGGAGTTGAACAGTAGTATAGAAAGGAGAATATCTATTAAGGATATAGACAATAGTATGCCGCTTCCCCTAGTTGAGTATTATAAAAGACCATTTGTTTGACTTTTCTAAGATGTTTTAATGGCGAAACCCATCAAACCGCTTTTTGTTTTTAGCAAAAAATAATTCAAAATTGACAATAAGATAATCGGAATTCGTTAAGAAACTGTAGATCCTGCTCAATTTGTTTCCAATTTACAGTTCTAAACGCATCCAATAGTCGGAGCCAGATTGCAAAATACCACTTTCGTGGTATTTTCTTTTTAGCTCATAGGATGGCAAGATGAATATCCCGAAAGACAAGAACTATCCGGCTGATTCTGTTCAATGCGACGAGTGCGGTTTTCATTATGAGAACCGCGAGTGGGTTGAGAAATACGAGGCGTGGTGCTGGGAGCACAAAGGTTGCAATATCGAAATCACGGCTCATGCCGAGAAAAACACTAAAATATCATTCTTACAAACTTGAGAATGTTGGGTTATTGTGTATAATAAAAACATGGGGAAAATAAAAACCGCAAAACAAATGGAGCGGCATCTCAAAGGCGTAGCAAATCATTACCGCATTGAGATACTGCTACTTATAGCAGAGAGCGACGCCATCACGTTAGAGGATATTGTTGAAACACTCGGTGCGAATGAAAAAACTATAGGCGAGCACACAAGGCGGCTCTACTTGGCTGGCCTTGTAAACAAAAAATACAGCGGGAGATTTGTGGAGCATACTTTATCGCCCTACGGGAAAACATTCGTAAGTTTTCTCAAGTCATTTCAGCGCATACAATAACATCCTCACAAACTTAAGAATGTAGGGATGTTATTTTTGGAATTTAAATAACTCTATCTCTATGCAACCGAAATACGATAGTGAGGGAGAAATGAAAATTTATTTCCATTTCGACCGAACGAACCAATTATATGAGTAAACTCAAAGGGATGCATGTTTTTCTTACCGTAAGGGGGGGGATTTGCTGTTTTAGCAGAAAGGTGATAAGTGGGAATCACAAAGGTCGAGGATTTTAGCATAAATAGATATTTATTTATGGCCAAAAACAAATGCCCAAAATGCGGACACGAGCATAAACCGGGCGAACAGTGCTCTGAGTGTGATTGCAAAGCGTAATATTGGTATTCGCTTAAAATCAGCCCCGCTTAGCGGGGCTGATTTTGTTTTGATTTTTTGGGATACTTGTGCTACCCTTAATGAATGAAGTCAAAAAGCAATGAATTAGAACAAAACCAGGCCATTACTTCTTTGGCTATTTTTATTGAGAATTATAATAAAAGCATTCCTAAAGATTTTCCGCGCGCGACCAGCAAGGCATTAAAAGAATTTCAGATTACTCACTCCACGCTTTTCAAAAACCCTGCTGACTGGTCAATCGAAAAGCATCGCAAGCGATTAATGGATTGGCTCTTTTCGCAAGATTAATTCTTTTTTAGATATAATATTTCATTATGTCTGACCCAAATAAAACCGGACCCAAAGACGTATTTGGGCACCTACTTGCCATTATTGGGCTTTATGTTTCAGTGGTTGCTTTTGGAGCTCTTATTTTCGGACTAATTAATCTCTACTTTCCTGATGTTTTAAATTACGATTATGGACCTTATGCCAGTCAGTCTTTAAGGTGGCCGTTGGCAATTCTGGTAATTGTTTTTCCGCTTTATGTCTGGTGGAATTTTTATCTTCAGAAAGATCTTGAAAAAAATCCCGAGAAAAAAGAGCTTAAATCAAGAAAGTGGCTTTTACATTTTACTCTTTTTGCGGCGGCAGTCGTGATTATCGGCGATCTAGTGAGTTTAGTTTACAGATTTTTAAACGGCGATCTTACTATTCAGTTTGTCTTAAAAGTTTTGACAGTTTTCTTAATCGCGGCTTCTGTCTTTACTTATTATCTTTGGAATATTAGAAAAAATATTCCGGCAACCAGAGACCCAAGAATGAGATGGTTTGTGCGGATTATTGTGGCTGTTGCCGGATTTTTTATTGTTTTCAGTTTTTTCGCGGTTGGTTCTCCTTTTTCCCAGCGTTTGAAACGGTTTGATGAACGGAGAGCATCAGATTTACAAGTGATTCAGTCAGAAATTATATCCTATTGGCAAGCAAAAGAAGTTTTACCTCAAAGTTTAGATCAGCTTCGCGATAGTATCCGTGGTTTTGTTCCACCCGTAGATCCTGAAACAGGGGAGACTTATGAATATAGAGTTTTGGCTCCTTTGCAGTTTGAACTTTGCGCTGATTTCAAAACTTCGAACAAGCAAGATTCAAAAGTTGGAAAAGCGCCGGTACCAGCGACTCCGCGGGGCTATAAGTATCCTTATCCAGTCCTTGAAGACAATTGGCTTCACGATGCCGCAAGAACTTGCTTTACTCGGACAATTGACCCGGATCTTTTTTCCCCTCTCGAGAAAGTCAGATAGTTTTAAAATCAGAATAGAAATTGCCGGCACGTCGGAGAAGAGGATTAAAGGTCTTTCCGACCGGGAGAGCCTTGATCAAAATACCGGGCTTCTTTTTATTCATGATGAACCGGGAATTTATGGTATTTGGATGAAAGACATGAATTTTCCGATAGACGTGATTTGGCTTGATGAGAATTATCGGGTCGTTGACATCGCTCATAACGTCCGGCCGGATTCGTTTCCTGAAATATTCGAGCCTAGAGCTCCGGCCTTATACATTCTTGAAGTCAATGCCGGGTTTGCCCGAAGAAACGGAATTGAAACAGGAGATGACTTGAAATCTATTTTTGATAATATATAATAAGTGTAGTACGCAGTCAGTTTTCGAAAGGAAGGTGGGTTATGTTCGGACTCGTAATTGCGACTGGCAGGGAGATCGTGGGTAGGCTCAAGCCCGCGACGCTCGAAGAAGAGCTCGCCGTAAGAGGGATCTCAACCATCTCTCTCGACAAGGTTCAGCGGTTCCAGAAGAGCTATCTGCAGCAGGAGTTTGAGGCGGGCCGCACCGGTAAGTGCCCAAGTTGGCAACGTCTCTCGCCCCAGGACTTCACCGAAGACTTCGGCCCCATCCCTTCGGACGTCAGATCGACGATCAAGCGGGCCAAGACGATTCCTGATAGCAACGTCTTCGTGGAACGGTTTGAAGTCGACCCGTTCGTGTTCATTGAGCGTTGCAAGCGGTTTCCTGGCTTCATCTTCGAGATCTGCTGCATCGGGTATTGGGACGCGCCCAATTTCCAGCCGTAGATTTCCGGAAGCGGCAACAGCAACAGCAACAGTACTTTCCCATTGTTAGAGTCTTGAAGCCCCGTTGTCATCCCGACAATTCCGGGGCTTCATTTATTTTTGACTCCAAAAGTTATATAATTCCAACTATGAAGTTAAAGGAAAAACAAATTGCGCCTGATTTTAAACTTCCGGACCAAGACGGGAAAATTCATAAACTTTCTGATTATCGCGGCCGATGGGTGGTTTTGTATTTTTATCCAAAAGACAATACGCCTGGCTGCACCAAAGAAGCTTGTGCAATCCGCGACAGTTTTCCTGCCTTTGAAAAACTAAAGGCTAAAGTTTTAGGAGTAAGTGTTGATTCAGTCGTAAGCCACAAAAAGTTTGCCGAAAAATTCAGCCTGCCTTTTACCCTTTTAGCCGACGAGAAAAAAGAAGTCGTTAAAAAATACGGCGTTTGGGGCAAAAAGAGATTTATGGGAAAAGAATATGATGGCACTTATCGAACTTCATTTTTAATTGACCCGAACGGCAAAATCGTCAAAATCTACGAGAATGTGAAGCCAGAAATCCACGCAGAAGAGGTGTTAGATTATTTAAAGGCCGTGTAAAGATAAATATAAAGACCCGGGCCGTTATTAAAGCTGATTTACTTTACTTAGATATGCTAGATTTCGTTTGGAATTTTGACTGTGGATAACTTCTATTGTTTTACTTTTTTTAAAAATTTAAAATTAATAGAAGGTCGTAAAGTCGTAAAACTTTTACCTGAATTTTTAAAATTTAAAACCAATTATGTGGGGAAAAGATAAATTGATTTTGGCGGTGGTTTTACTGGTTGTTGCTTTTTCTGTCGGTCTTTGGGCTGGGCACAGCCGGGGATATAAGAAAGCCGAGGCTGACATAAAAAAGGTCCAGGCCGAATCAGCCAAAAAGGCGGCCGAGGAAGCGGCTAAGGCGGCTAATCCGTTTGAGGCGGCTAATCCTTTGGGAGGAGTCGAGGCTAATCCATTTGAAAAAACCAAGAAAATTCTGAATCCATTTTAATAAGGCTTTTTCTTAAAGCCTTATTATTTTTTTCAGTTTTTGATAAAAGTGAATTCCAGTCATAGTTATAAATTTTTAATTCTGCCAGTCTTTTTAGCCGTCTTTTCTTTGATGGCTGTTTTTAGTTATGTAAATGCCCAACTCGCCGAAGGAGTTACCCAAGACCAGATTGATTCGGCTTTGGATGATTTAAGCGGAATTTATGGAGAGGAGGTGACGACTCAAGAACAAGCAAAAGAAATCTGTAATGAGGAAAGGTATATTGCCGATTGCGCCGAAATAGGAAAGGAACATAATCTTTTTCCGCCGGATAGAGTTGAACAAGTTGACGCTATTTTAGAAGAAATAAAAGGCTCGGTGTCAGAACAAATAAAAAGTTGTCAAAGCATTGAGTGTTTGGTTGGGGTCGCTGAAGGTTTGGCCAGCCGAATAACCAGGAAAGATCCGACTTTAGCTTCCCAGATTGATTTAACTCCAAGGATAGTCCGGGAAAAGAAAGAAATAGTGGATATAGCAAAAAGCGTTGGTGTGACAATTGACCAATGTATTGAGATGGATCCTGATACAGCGACCGTGGAGGCTCTAAGGGCTTGCGCCAGATTGGCCAAGGAAAGCAAGGTTCAGAAATATATTCCAATTGAAACAAGGGCTCAAACTGATATTATTGCCGAGTCCACTGAAAGAACTGCTCAATTAAAAGAAAGTTTATCCAGCGGCCGATACCAATGCGGGAATAACACAATAGATGGCTGCGGTAACTTTTGTTTAAATCCCGGGACCGAAGCCAGAGCCGAGGGAGGGTCAGCTATTCCGTCGGTCTGTAAAGAGATTGCAGCCCAATTTTTTGGCTCCCAAGGAGTTAGAGAGCTTGAGAATGCTTATAGCCGGGTAAGCGGCGTCGCTGATTATTATTACAAAAAAGCCCAGAATTTTGTTTTCACAACTTTAGACGGCCAGACCCTTACTAATCCCGAAGAGATTGGGGCTTATTTAGAAGGACAAGGCCGGGCCGGCAATGTTGAAGCGGTTTCAAAGGGTATGGACTTTATGGTCAGCCAGGGTTTTGCCACCCAAGCTGATAAAGATTTTGCCGTAAAAATGGTTTCTAGGTTCAGAGAAAGAGGAGGTGTTGATTTTGATACTTGCGTTAATAATCCAAGGGCCTGCCAAGATTATATTCATGAAGAATTTAAGGATGATTTTAATGTAATGGAGCAAGTTTTTGACATAATGAGGCAGGAGCTCGGTTTTAGCCCTGACCTTTGCGAACAGGGTCAGTTTGATGAAAGCATTGGTCTAAAATGTTTGGAAGGAGGTAAGAGAGCTTTGCCTAAAATTGAAGCTTTGGCTTTGCAGTATCCTCAAGTCCGGTTCATAGTTGAAGAGATTAGAAGCCATCTTCAAAGAGGCGACCAGCTGGCTCAAAAAAGAAACGAATTCAGGGGTGGGACTCTTTCCGGCCCGGGCGGTTGCCGGAACGAGAAAGAGTGCTTTGTTTATTGTTCTAATCCGGTTAACGGCCCGGAATGTATCGCCTTTGGAGCCAAAGAAAATATTTCGGGATTTACCGGCGATCAGGCGGCCGCCAAGTATCAGCAGTACGATTACAACCTTAACCGCCAGGCTATTGAAGAGAGAAATATAACCAGCAGCGAGCCGGTTTTCGGGCCTTATGGAGACGCTGTTTATCAGTCTCCTTTTTACGGAGACCAACGCGGACAACCTCCATACGGCCCTTATCCGCCGTACGGCCAGCCTTATGGTCCCGGACCAGGGTATCCTCCGTCTCCGCCAGGGAGCCAGTCGCCATACGGGCCAAGTCCTGAATGTCTTCGGGCGATTACGAGTGGCGATTTTGTCAGAGCCAAGGAATTTTGCAATGTCGGTGGCGGCGGAACTGGCGGACCCCAGCCATACCCATACCCGTCTGTTTCAATCTGTCCAGTTCAAGCTGTGGTTTACGAAGCATGTCCGGCTGACCAGTACCATGAGTCATTTAGAAATAGCGATGGCTGCTGGGTAGACGGTCCGTGTAAGCCAATTCCGACCTATTCTCCTGGGCCGTATCCGACTTATCCTCCTGGTCCTTACCCCACTTATTCTCCGGGCCCAGGCGGCAAACCCCAATGTTCAGATGGTATAGACAATGATAATGACGGGAAAACTGACTACCCGGCCGACACTTCTTGCTATGGCCCGGATGATTTTGATGAGTATTATCCGCCCGAAGGAGGGCCATATCCGACAGGTCCTTATCCAACTTATTCTCCTGGTCCGGGCGGCTCATCTTGCTCTCAATCATTAATTAATCTTCTTGGCAATGACTGCCACCAGATGTATTCTGATCCATCTGGCAGGCAAATTTACTGCGACGGACCAATGACCAAATCAGCCAAAGAAGGGGACACAGCGACTACGCCGGGATGTTCTTACAGTGGCGGGCCAACTTACACGCCATATCCGGGCAGCGGCTGGGAAGGCCAGTATCCGGGCCAGTGTTCTGACGGCATTGATAATGATGGGGATGGGTTAATAGATTCGGCTGATTCAAGCTGCACAACTCCTCCTCCGATTGGCGGTTCTTGCCCGGCCGGATATCATTCTCATGGCGAACAAGGTGGTTTCTGTATGAATGATCAGGAAAATTATGGAGGCATTTGCTATAGCGCTGATGGCAAGACAAAAATAACTTGTCCGCCTTCAGGGAGCCAATGTGCTCCGCCCCAGTGGTGGGATCCAGCCAAAGGATATTGCGTTGGTTCAACCAGTCCCAGTCCATGGCCTAGCCCCGGCATCGGTTCTTGCCCGGCCGGCTATCACTATCACAGCGACTCTGGCGGTTTCTGCATGAATGACCGGGAAGACTATGCGGGAACTTGTTACACCAGTGACGGTAAATCAACTACCACCTGTCCTAAATCAAATTATCCTTCGCCTCAGACTTGTCCTTCGGGTCAGTGGTGGGATTATGCAAGGAATGCTTGCGTATCAAGTTCTACAACTTATACACCAGCTCCATCTTGTCCGTCTGGCCAGTGGTGGGATTACACTTACAATAAATGCACTTCAGCCTCTGCTTGTGGTGCCGGCTATTATTGGGATTCGGCAAGTAATATGTGTAAACCAAGCGGCGGCACTACTACTTATACCCCTTATCCTTCGGCTCAAACTTGTCCGTCTGGCCAGTGGTGGGATTATGCAAGGAATGCTTGCGTATCAAGTACAGCAACTTACACTCCTTATCCAACCTGTTCGGGTAGTCAGTGGTGGGATCCAGCCAAAAACGCCTGTACTTGCGGCAATGGTTATTCTTGGGATTCAGCAAGCAACACCTGTAAATCAAACTGTGCTTCCGGCCAATGGTGGGATTCAGCCACAAATAGTTGTCAATCAATCTATGCAACTCCAACCTATACTCCAAGTGGTTATTGTGGTGACTATATTTGTAGCAGTAGCGAATCATCCAGCAGCTGTCCTTCGGATTGCGGCGGCGGCACACCTCCTACCTACACGCCATATCCAACCTGTCCGTCCGGCCAATGGTGGGACAGTGTTGCAAATTCGTGTATGGGCAGCACTACTACTTATACGCCCCCGCCATCATGTCCATCTGGCCAGTGGTGGGACAGTGCTTCCAATTCCTGCATGGGCAGCACTACGACTTACACGCCTTATCCGACCACATCTCCATCTCCGTCTCCGACCAGCGCTCTTTACTATCATATGGCTAGTCTCCATTGCGCTGAACACGGCAGATCTTGGGATGGCAAGTATTGCCAACCAAACGGATTTTTAGCTAGAGTATTTGAGAATACTTTAGCTAA
>VMGG01000018.1 GCA_007376425.1 Parcubacteria group bacterium Gr01-1014_2
ACGCTTCAAGATTAGACTTAGGTCCGTCGAAGACTACGACGTTGATAGGGTTTAGGTGTAAGCAGAGCAATCTGTTTAGCCAAGAACTACTAATAGACCATTTTGCTCCCGCACTTTGTCTGTTTTCATTATTATATTGTAATTAAAAACCAGTGATTTGGTGGTAATACCGGCGTTGCTCCACCCGTTTCCATTCCGAACACGGAAGTGAAAGACGCCAAGGCCGATGATAGTTTCTCGCTAAGCGAGATGCGAAAGTAGGTAGCCGCCAATTCACTGGTTTTTAATTTGGATAAACAGTATGATAAAGCCATGATTCGTTTTCTAAAACAGCTAATTATTGCGGCTATTTTTTTTATAATCATCGGTTCAATCATTTATTTTTCTTTAATAAATGATTCTGTTAAACCAACTCCGACGCCATCGGTTTTTATCCAGCCATTAGAAATTATTTCTCAAAATATTAAGATATGAAATTATTTCTCCGATAAAAACTAGCCAAGAAATTTCAAATATTGTTTTTAAGATTACCAATGCTGATTGGCAGAAATTAAAAGAGTATATTCCTCAAAACCTTTTTTTAGTCAAAAATCAGGAATACTCGCAATTATCTCTAAAAGCGACTTTATTTAATAATTCTAATTTTGATTTTGATCGAGTAGATGTTTATATGGTTTTACTTGGTGAAAATGATAAGGTTTTAGCAGTTAATAAGACAGATATAAGGACTTTTTTGGCTAGAACCGACAGATTTTTCGAGGTTAGATGGCTAAAATTATTTAAAGGTGAAGTTCGACGGGTAGAAATAGAGGCTCACACAGATGTTTTTAAAAATGAAAACTTTATAAATAAGTATGGAACTCAGGAAAATTTCCAAAAACTTTACTAAATTCGATCTTCCTCTTTTCGCAGCCATTTTAAGTTTATCTATTTTTAGTCTTTTAAATTTGGCTGGTATTTCCGGAGTTGAAAGTGCTTTTTTTAAAAAGCAGCTTATTTTTTTCATTATTGGAATTGTTGTTTTATTATTCGGTTCTTTAATTGATTATCGGATTTTTAAAAATTATTCTTTACCGTCTACGATCTTTTTTATAACAAGTATTTTACTTTTGGTTATGACTTTGCAAGCCGCGCCGGTGAGAGGAGTAACGGCCTGGCTCCATTTGCCTTTTGGGATTTCATTTGAAACATCCGAACTTGTTAAATTAGCTATGATTTTGTTTTTAGCCAGATATTTTTCTTCAAGGGCTCATCTAAATAATATTTCAGTAATTTTAATTTCAGGGGTTTATGCTTTTGCCGCAATTTTCTTAGTTTTTTCCCAGCCAGATTTTGGTTCAGCTATTATATTATTTTTTATTTGGCTGGGGGGACTTTTTTTACTTGGCTTGACCAAGAAGCAAGTTCTAATAGCTATTATTTTTTTAATTATTATTTCTTTAGTTCTTGGTACTTTTATTCTTGAATCTTATCAGAAATCAAGGATCACTTCTTTTTTAGACAGTTTTTCTAGCCAAGGTAGAGAAAGTTATAATGTTCTACAGGCTAAGGTAGCCATTGGTTCTGGTGGTTTACTAGGCTTGGGGTTAGGGAATGGTTCACAAGCTAAATTTGGGATATTGCCAGAAGCAACCACTGATTTTGCTTTGGCTGCTTTAGTAGAGCAATTTGGATTTCTTGCTTTAATCATTGTTTTGATACTTTACTTTCTTATTTTAAGTCGTTTATTTTATATTGCTGCAAGAGCTAGGGACAGTTTTTCAAAATTTTTCATTTTTATGTTTTTAGTTTATTTTTTTTCTCACATTGTCATTAATTTTGGGATGAATTTAGGGCTTGTTCCAGTCACTGGTCTACCTTTACCTTTTATTAGTTATGGCGGGAGTTTTTTAATTAGCTTAATGATTGGTTTTTCTATTTTAGAGAATATAAGGGCGAGGAGTTTATAAGTAGCGGGTTATCCACAGATTTAGGCTAAGTGTGGATAATAGACTTGACAACTTTTTTTTTATTTATATACTTTTATATGCAGACTTTTTTTAGTCTTTTTTCGATAATATATGCCCTTTCCTTCATAATGGGGGGCAATTAGCCTTGGAAATTACGAGGCAATCCAACAATTAAATAAGGAGATATATCTTTAACCCTTCTATAGAGAAGGGTAGGTATTTTTTTGTTCGCTGTATTGTATTTTTGTAGTTTGTCGAATTTATCTAAAAATATGCTTCAAGAAAAAATATTCTCAAAATATAAAACAGATTCGACGATGCCTTTAAATTTGATAAAGATGCAGCTTGATTCTTATGATGATTTTTTGGCCAAAGGACTGAAAAACATTTTTAGGGAAGCATCACCAATTAGTGATTGGACTGGGAAAGAAGCCAATCTTAATTTTCTTGATTTCAAAATTGACCAACCAAGATTTGATGACCAAACGGCTAAAGAAAAAAATATAACTTACGAAGCTCCTTTACGGGTTAAATTGCTTTTTGAAAATAAAAAAACCGGTCAGAAAAAAGAGCAGGAAGTTTATTTCGCCGACATTCCCCTAATGACTAAAAGGGGAACTTTTATTATTAACGGCATTGAAAGGGTAGTGGTTTCCCAGCTGATAAGAAGTCCGGGCGTGTTTTTTATGCTCTCTAAATCAAATCGTTATAAGAATCTTTTTGGAGCGAAAATAATTCCTTCGCGCGGCGCCTGGCTGGAATTTGAAACAGAGCAAAGCGGAGTGATATCAGTCAGAATTGATCGAAAAAGAAAAGTTCCAGTAACTACTTTACTCAGAGCTTTTGGTTATTCAACTGATAAGCAGATCCAAGATTTGTTTAAAGATACTGACACTGATCAGGCAATGAAGTATATTGCCGCTACTTTAGTTCAGGATTCATCTTCGAATCAAGACGAAGGTTTAATAGAGGTTTACCGAAGGATTCGGCCAGGTGATTTTGCTACTCCAGACAACGCCAAACAGATGATTTTTAATATGTTTTTTAATTTTAGTCGCTATGATTTATCCGAAGTCGGTCGCCATCGGATCAATCAGAGATTTAATCAAAATTATCCTTTGACTGAAGCAAATCGCTTTTTAAAACCGGAAGATATTGTTTTTATAGTAAAAGAGATCATTAAATTGAATAATAATCCTTTGGCTCAGCCTGATAATATTGACCATTTGGGAAACCGTCGGGTAAAAACAGTTGGCGAGCAGCTTCAGGAAAAATTACGATTAGCCTTGAATCGTATGGAAAGAATCATAAAAGACAGGATGAGTACAGCCGAGCTGGCCATTGCTTTGCCTTCCCAATTAATCAACTCAAGGCCCTTTATTGCCGCCTTGAAAGAATTTTTTGCTTCAAGTCAGCTTTCCCAATTTATGGACCAGACTAATCCACTTTCAGAGCTGGAACATAAAAGAAGGTTATCAGCCATGGGGCCAGGCGGTCTTACCAGAGAAAGAGCTAGTTTTGAAGTGAGAGATGTCCACCCAAGCCATTACGGAAGAATTTGTCCGATTCAAACTTCGGAAGGACCAAATATCGGTTTAGTCGGCCACTTAGCAGTTTTTGGAAAAGTTTCACCGCTCGGTTTCATCCTTTCTCCTTATCAAAAAGTAAAAAATGAAAAACTCACCGACGAGATAGTATTTTTGGATGCAACCGAGGAAGAAAAATATATTATTGCTCAAGCTGGTTCAAGAGTAGACGAGGATGGGAAACTAATAGATAAAAAAGTTGAAGCCAGGATTCAGGGTGAGCCTGGTGAGGTTGGGTCTTCGGAAGTTGATTTTATTGATATTTCTCCAAAACAGCCATTTTCAACTGCCACTGCTTTGATTCCTTTTTTGGAACATAATGACGCTAACCGGGCGCTTATGGGTTCGAATATGCAGCGTCAAGCTGTGCCGTTGGTTAAGACAGAAGCGCCCTATGTGATGACTGGTATGGAAAAAAATGTAGCTTATGATTCCGGTTCAGCTTTAATTTCGGAAACTGAAGGGACAATTGATTTTTCGGACGGCTCGCTCATAAAAATAAGAGGAAAGAACAATGAAACTAAAGAATATAAACTTTTAAAATTTTCGCGTTCCAATGCCTATACTTCTATAAATCAAAAACCGATAGTAAGAAAAGGAGACAAGGTGAAAAAAGGTCAGGTAATTGCTGATGGTCCGGCAATGGACAACGGCCACTTGGCTTTAGGTAAAAATTTGCTTGTTGCTTTTATGTCTTTTGAAGGTGCCAATTTTGAAGACGCCGTCATTATTTCCGAACGGTTGGTCAAAAATGATACTTTAACCTCGGTTCATATTGAGGATTATTCAGTTGATATCAGAGATACAAAGCTTGGACCGGAACTGACCACCGCCGATATTCCTAACGTCGGAGAAGAGAGGCTTAAAAATTTGGATATAGACGGAATTGTCAGGATTGGCGCTGAAGTCAGGAGTCAAGACATTTTAGCTGGGAAAATTTCACCTAAAGGCGAAACCGATTTAACTCCTGAGGAAAAATTACTGCGGGCAATATTTGGCGAGAAATCAAGAGATATTAAAGATACTTCTTTAAGATTACCTTTTGGAAAACAGGGCCGGGTGGTTGGGATTAAGATTTTTTCAAGAGACTTAGGCGACAAACTGCCTAGCGGGGTTATTAGGACAATCCAGATTTCGATTGCTCAAACCCGTAAAATTCAGGTTGGCGACAAGGTGGCTGGCCGGCATGGCAATAAAGGTGTTATCTCGGTAATTTTACCGGAAGAAGAAATGCCTTTTTTGGAAGACGGGACTCCTATCGATATCGTTTTAAATCCTCTGGGTATTATTTCCAGAATGAATATCGGTCAAATCTTAGAGACTCATTTAGGTTTGGCTGCTAAGAAACTAGATTATCGGGCTATAGTTCCGGCAATGTCCGGTCCGACTGAAGAGGTGATTATAGAAGAGCTGAAAAAAGCGAATTTGGCCCAAGATGGAAAAGTTATTTTATATGATGGTAAAACCGGCCAGCCTTTCAAACAAAAAGTCACTGTTGGGATAATTTATTTTATGAAATTGCTTCATATGGTGGAAGATAAACTTCATATGCGTTCAGTTGGTCCGTATTCTTTGATTACCCAACAACCACTTGGTGGAAAAGCCCAAGGCGGCGGTCAACGTTTTGGAGAGATGGAAGTTTGGGCTTTGGAAGGTTATGGTGCGGCTTACACTTTACAGGAAATGCTGACGATTAAATCGGATGATGTTTTAGGTCGGGCAAAGACCTATGAAGCAATTGTTAATGGGGAAGAGATTAAAGCTCCTCACGTGCCAGAGTCATTTAAGGTTTTACTTTCGGAAATAAAGGGATTGGGGCTGAATGTGGAATTGTTAGAGAGATAGTGAGAGGAGTGTTTGGCGAGTGGATTCGGAGGTCATTTTGGCTCGGTTCCCGCGAAGCGGGACAAAATGGCCGACGACCTCGGAGGCCGCCGCTGGAGCGGCCGAGAATGAGCGAACCGAATACTCCTCTCGCTATCTCAATACTTATGGATTTTTCTTCAATCAGATTACGCTTAGCTTCGCCAGATGAGATATTAAGTTGGTCGCATGGTGAAGTAATTAAGCCAGAAACAATAAATTACCGAACTCAAAGGCCAGAGCCGGAGGGTTTGTTTTCTGAAAAAATATACGGGCCGGAAAGAGATTTTGAATGTTATTGCGGCAAGTACAGAAAAATTCGCTATAAGGGGATAGTGTGTGACCGCTGCGGAGTAGAGGTCACTCGTTCCATTGTTAGGCGAGAAAGATTTGGCCATATAAAGCTTGCTTCGCCAGTTTCTCATATTTGGTTTTTGCGCGGTGTGCCGAGCCGAATGGCCATGATTTTGGATGTTTCTTTGCCTGATCTTGAAAAAGTAATTTATTTCTCAAGCTATATAATTACCCATGTCAATGAAGAATCAAAAACCGAGGCAATGAAAAAAATCGACCAGGAGTTCAGGAGTAAATTAAAAGAATCAAAAAACGAAGAAGAAAAAGAAAAGCTTAAAGTTCTAAAAGAAAAAGAGAGGATAATTCTTAAAGAAATTAAAAAATACAAAATTATTTCCGAACTGGAATTCCGAGAGCTTTCTTTAAAATATGGAGAAGTTTTTGAAATTGGAATCGGGGCCGAAGCAATTAAGAAGATTTTTGAAGGAGTCGATTTAGGAAATATGATTAAAGAATTGGAACAAAATTTGAGCATTGTCGAAAATCCACTTCAGATTAAAAAACTGACTCGTCGTTTAAGGCTGATTAAAGGTTTTAGTATTTCTAATTCTAGGCCGGAATGGATGTTTCTTGATGTAGTCCCGGTTATCCCGCCAGCCCTAAGGCCAATGGTTCAGTTGGACGGCGGTCGCTATGCCACTTCGGATTTAAACGATTTATATCGTCGAGTGATTAACAGGAATAACCGGCTTAAGCATCTTCTTGAACTTAAGGCTCCTGAAGTAATCACCAGAAATGAAAAAAGAATGCTTCAAGAGGCAGTAGATGCGTTAATTGATAATGGAATGCGAAAGGGCCAAACCCTGACCCAAGCCACAGTCGGACAGAAAAGGAGTTTGAAATCTCTTTCCGACATTTTAAAAGGCAAGCAGGGCCGGTTCAGACAAAATCTTTTAGGCAAAAGAGTTGACTATTCCGGGAGAAGCGTCATCGTCATTGGTCCAGAGCTTAGAATTGACGAATGCGGTTTGCCTAAATATATGGCTTTGGAACTTTTCCGGCCTTTTGTGATCAACCGCCTGATTTCGAAAGGCTTGGTAAATAATATCCGGGCGGCCGGAAAGTTTATTGAGACTGAGCCTCCGGAAGTCTGGGAAGCTTTGGAAGAAGTGATTAAAAACAAGTTGGTGCTTTTAAACCGGGCGCCGACTCTGCACCGTCTTGGAGTCCAGGCTTTCCATCCTCGTTTATATGAAGGTAAGGCGATAAGAATTCCGGCTTTACCGACAAGTGCATTCAACGCTGATTTTGACGGCGACCAAATGGCTGTGCATTTACCTTTGACCGAAGACGCCCAAACTGAAGCAAGAGATTTGATGATGGCTTCAAAAGGAATTTTAAAGCCAGCCACTGGAGAGCCAGTAGCTGTTCCGACTAAAGACATTGTTTTAGGTTGTTATTATTTAACGATGATGACCGATGGTTTAAAAGGAGAGGGCAAAATTTTTTCGTCCAAAGAAGAATGTTTAAATGCTTTTGAGAATGAGGTGATTGAATTGCAGGCTAAGATAAAAGTTAGAATGATTTTGGATAAAAGCCAAAGCAGAGAAGAAATAATTGAAACGACTGCCGGGCGGATAATTTTTAACGAAATTCTGCCTTCAGACTTATCTTTTATAAATAAGACTTTAAACCAAACTGACCTTAAGAGGTTAGAGATGGAGGTCTTAGATAAGTATGGCTTTGAAGATAAGACTGTCTGGTTTCTAAATGATCTCAAAAACCTTGGTTTTAATTATGCTACTATTTCTGGAATTTCTTGGTCAGTTTTCGATCTGAAAATTCCTAAAGAAAAAGATGAAATTATTAGTGAGGCTCAAAAATTAGCCGATGAAAATGAAATGCTCTATGAACAAGGTCTTTTAACTAAATATGAAAGGAGGACTAAAGCAATTGAAATCTGGACCGAGGCTAAATCAAAATTAAGCGAATATGTAAAAAAAGTGCTTCCTCTGACTAGTCCTATCAGGATCATGGTTGATTCCAAAGCTAGAGGTTCATGGTCAGTCATTGACCAGTTGATGGGGATGAGAGGCCTTTTTACCAATCCGGCCGGAGAAATTATTGAATTGCCAGTTAAAAATTCATTTAAAGAAGGTCTGACTGTTTTGGAATATTTTATTTCTACTCACGGGGCCAGGAAAGGTTTGGCTGATACCGCTTTAAGAACCGCCACGGCCGGTTATTTGACCCGCCGTTTGGTTGATGTTGTTCAGGATATTACTACCCAAGAAGAAGATTGTAAAGATAAAGAAGGTTTTACGATTAATATAAAAGACAGCGAGGCTATTTCAGAAAATCTTGGCAAACGGGTGATGGGTCGGGTTTGTCTTGAGGAGGTTAAAGACGAAAACGGCAAAGCAATTATTAAAAAAGGAGATTTGATATCCCGGCAGCAAGCCGGAGAAGTTGACCGGCTCAAACTTGATAAATTAAGAGTCAGAAATTTAATTAGCTGCAAATCAAGAAGAGGAGTTTGTCGTATTTGTTATGGTTATGATTTGTCAAAAAATCAAGTTATTGAATTAGGCGAGGCCGTTGGAATAATCACAGCTCAAGCCATCGGCGAGCCGGGTACTCAGTTGACGATGAGAACTTTTCATACCGGAGGCGTGGCTGGCGGGGGTGACATTACTCTTGGTTTGCCTCGGGTTGAGGAAATTTTTGAAGTCAGGTCGCCTTCTTCCAAAGGATTAATTTGTGACATTGAGGGTAAAGTTATTTCCGTCGAGCACAAAGAAAATCAGAAGATTATTAAAATTGAAGCTGATGGCACCAAAGAGATAAGAGAATACGTGTTGCCGCCTTTGACTTCAGAGACGGTAGTAGAAGGAGAATTGGTGGTGAGAGGTCAACAGTTGTCAGAAGGCAGCTTGGATTTGAACGAGCTATTTCGGCTTGGAGAAAAATCTGAAGTTAGCCGTTATATTATTCGAGAAATTAAGAATGTCTATTTTACTTCGGGAGAAGCGATTAATGATAAGCATATTGAAATGATTATTCGTCAGATGTTTTCGCGAGTTAAGATTTTAGATGGCGGCGATTCATTTTTTATTCCCGGAGAAGTGATTGAGTTAAACCGAGTTTTGAGTGAAAATGATAAACTAAAAGAAAGCGGCAAAAATCAAGCCAGATATGAACAGCTTCTTTCAGGAATTACTAATGTAGCTTTAACTACTGAAAGTTTTCTTTCGGCTGCTTCGTTCCAACAGACGTCTCGAACTTTGATTGATGCGGCCGTAAGCGGCAAAGCCGATACGTTAAGAGGATTAAAAGAAAACGTGATTATTGGCCGGTTGATTCCGGCCGGAACCGGATTTAAAGCGAGAACCGAAGGCCGGCAGGTGTAAGCGCGAGGCATATCAATTTCTTCATAGGGGTAGCCCTTCTTGTAAATGCTACGCTGTGTGGGAATATCCGATTCGCTCATTCTCGGGCGTTCCAGCGACGCCCTCCGAGGTCGTCGGCCGTTTTGCCCCGACGTTACGTCGGGGACCAAGCCAAAACAGCCTCCGAATCCGCTCACCGGACATTCCCACACAGCTCACCTACTTTAAACGGCCATTTCTCAAGACGACTTCCCACGTTCAGAAATTGATACGCCCTCGCCCCTTTCATCACTTTGTGATGGCTATACCCTCGCCGCTTTTCTTTTTTATGTCCTTGTATTTTCACTAGAAAAACCCTCAAAAAATCAAGGTGTTTCATTACTGCAGAAGATGAGATACATCGGTAACACTTCTGATGTATCTTTTAATGATAATCCGGCTGAATCAAAGAGATAAAGAAATCCTTAAAAAGTGGGGTC
>VMGG01000037.1 GCA_007376425.1 Parcubacteria group bacterium Gr01-1014_2
ATTTGTATACACTATTCCGCTCCGGTAATTAAATACCAAGCAATCATAACCCAGTTCAGTCAGAGCTTTTACGTGGGGTTCGGTAAAAAATGAGTAGCCTGCGCTGACAACAAGGATTTTATTTCTTTTACTTATATTTTCCATAATTGAGCTAATTCTTCCAAAAAACAGTAAATTCCGCAAGGAATGATTAAAACCGCTCCTGTATATAATTCAGCAATTGTCTTCCTAATATTTCCGGGGCAGCATTGCTAATAAATATATTTCCCCCATTTCTGCCGACTTTCAATCTTAATTCTAAATCATCTCTTAATTTAATAATTTTATTAGCCAAATCCCCTGCATCGGCGGCTTTGCAAAGAATAACATTCTCTCCGTCTGTTAATAGCTCTCTTATGGCATTGGAATCACTCGTAATTACAGGTTTCCCGGCGGCTAATGCTTCGAATACTTTATTAGGAATTACAAGATCTGCTTTAGGAGTATCGCCGAAAATACCAAAACAAACATCAGATTTCGCAATATAATCCGCCAGTTTCTCATAAGGAACCGAATCAATAAAATTTATTTTTGTTAACTTTAAATCCTCGGCTAATTTCTTATCATTTTTAAAAGTCTGGCCCCGGCCGATTAAATTGAAAAAAATATTCTGGTTTTCAAGAATTTTTGCCGCTTTGATTATATATCTTACTCCCTGAAGCGGGATATAATGGCCGTGAAAATGGACTAAAAATTTATCATCACTTTTTTTGACGTTTCGGGGATAAAAAATATCAGAATCGGTGCCAACAAAAATTCTTCTGAATTTTTTTCTCGATAAACCAAACTCCCTGACAAAAAAATCTATATGAGTATTAGTATCCAAAAGAACCAAATCAGCTAATTTGCAAGACCACTTATCCAAAAATCTATAATATTTCGACCTAAAGCTTTGGAGCGAGTAATATTGTCTATCTAAAATATATCCGCCAAAATGAGAAGTGAAAGCATCAAAAATTATCGGCTTTCTGGCTTGCCCTGAAAACGATAGAAGGGTTAAAAATCTTGCCAGAAACATTACTTCCTGCCCTGGAAAACCGACTAACATAAAATCATATTTACCCCGAAACTTTAGATGCTTGAAAAAAAGTTCAAAAAAAGCTAAAAAGCCCTTACTAGAAGAACGGCATTCTAAAACTTCAATGCCGTTTTGCTTAAGCCCTTTTATTAAAACCCGATTCCGGGAGTATTCAGGCCTATAAATGCCGAAAAAAAGAATTCTCATTATAAAATTCAGGAAATTTTACGTCTTTTCATTTCGATCTCCCACAAAATAAAATTATAGATGATCCCGAAAAAATAAAGTGAAAGGGTTGCACTAATAATTCCCCATATTCCCCATAATTTCCCAAGGGTTATGTATAAAATAATTCTAAAAATATTGGCTCCTAAACTGCTTGCGTAAATCACTTTTATCATTTTATGGCCCTTAACTACGTTGCTAAAATAAGTTGCCGGAATGATGAAAATCAAAACAATATAAGCCAAACTAATGGTTGAACCCAAAAGAATGCCTTGCCAAATTCTTTTGTTAAAAACTGCCTTTATTTCCTCAACTGTCTTTCCGGAAATTTTCGGCAGCATGATTGTTTCGATACTCTTAAAATAGCCGCGAATTCTCTCCGGAATAGAAATAGCAATTCCATAAACAGCGAGCTGAACCGCACCCAAATAATGGAAAACCACAATTTTATCTACATGTTGGGCTAAAATAGAAAGTATGTGAACGAAACTTAGATGCCTGGCGAATCTGAAAATTTCTTTTTTCTCCGATTGATCTAAAGGCTGGGGCCTGAAAATGCTGACGGTCTTCAGATAAAAGTAAAAATTCGGAACGATTCGAAAAAGAGAGTAAACCCCTATAAGGAGAATCACATTATCGGAAAGAAGCGCGGCGGTTATCAAAACAGACATCTGAATCGTGTTTGATATCGAACTGTAAATCGAAACTCTTTTAAACTCTTTTTTACCGGCCAAAAAAGAACCATAAGTATTGAAAACGGCATCCAGCGGAAATAAAACAGCCATAAGCCACAAAGCATAAGCGAGTAAATTATTACCGTTTAAAAAATAATAAATACCCAGCCCAGCCATCACTAACGTATAAAGAAAATTCCATTTGAATTGCAGCTTTACCGCGTACGGCAAAATGCCGTTATTGCCGCTCTTGGCGGTTGCCTGAATCACCGCTGTATTTATGCCGCTTAAAGTCAGGAAAGAAAGCGCTCCGACAAGAGAAAGAATATATTTGTAAATTCCGTAGGTTTCTTTCGGAAGAAAGTTGGCGGATATGACTACCAGAATCATTGAAAGAACAGACCCGACCGTAAAATCTATACTTGTCCAAAGACTGCTTTTGACGACGTAGTCCATATCAATTTTGGTATATCTTGTCGCTAACTTTATGATTTTTTTTAGGAGATTTGACATTTTTGAAACCATCTCTTAGTTAAATAATTCTGAAATTTTATCTACTGTGTTAAACAGATTATGGCTTCTTTCGACTGACCCTTGCAGAAAATTACTGATATTATTTAACTCATCTTTAGACAACTCCAGTAAATTTTCTATCTTTTGAGATAAGTCATCGGGGTTACCATATCTAAAAATTAAAAGCTGACTAAAATCGCCAAAGTATTTCTTAAAAACTTCGTTGGCGACGAGAGTTAAACATCCGGCGGCCATGGCTTCCAAAACGGCCTTATCAAGGCCGCCCTTCGGAGCAAGATTTATAAAAATATCGGCTTCTTTGTAATAATCGGCAATCTGGCTGTAAGGAACAAAACCGGCAAATTCAATAAAATTTTCTAATGTATCATTCCAATCTCTTCGTGTTCTAAATTTTTCTATATCAATTCCATGCCCCAATTCAATTATTTTTCTGCTTTTAATGGTTAAACTGCCTTTATCGGCTGTAAGAATCTTAGAACAAAGCTTTTCAGCAATTTTAAGTCTGAAGGTAAGAGAACGGTGCAAGTACCAAAGAAAAACTTTTTTACCAAAAAGAAAAGCAACCGGCCAACTGGATATTGCGAAAATCGGAGACATATGGCTAAAAATTCCTTTTGATTTTGGGACTAGTTTGAATAAAAGCTTATAAAAATTAAAAAATCTTGAAATTTTATTACTGCCTCTTTCTTTGCCTAAAGAATAGATGAAAACATTGGCCGGTAAATTATATTCTCCTTTTCCTAAAGTGATAACAAAAATCTTGTCAAATTTTTTGGAAAATTCTCTTAGCCAACCGACAAAAAAACCGAGCAGATCGTCATTTTCGTCAACTTTTTGAGTAATAATTAAAATATTTTTCATTGCTTGTGGAAAATAAAAAATTCTTCAACTTCTTTATACTCTTTTCTTAAAATCTTCAAAGCTGATTCATCTTTTACATCAGGACCGAAAAAATCATAGATTGTCTGGCGGGACTGTTCAAAGTGATTGTTTTTTGCCTGAACTAAAGCATAGAAAATAACATTGCCTGTCCCGCCGTATTCAGAAACCAAAACTTTAAGCCTTTCTTCGGTTTCCGGATACTTGCCTAAAGTGAAATAAACCCGGCTTAAATTCTGGAGGGTATTTTGGTGTTTCGACCGCAACTCCAAAGCCCGTTCCAAAAACTTTTCCGCTTCTTTTAAATTGCCTTCTTGAATTTCAACTGCTGCTCTAAGATTTAAGTTCTGAACATAGCCAGGATATTTCTCATAAACTTCTAACGAAAGCTTTTTGGCTAATTCTTTATCTTCATTAAGAACTAATATCCCGTATTCTGTTTTAGCCACAACGCTGTCGGGCGATTTTTTGAAAATATCAGTCAAAAGGGCCTCACGGCTCATCCAAACGCGGTTTTGACTAATGGTCAATAAACCATAAACAACCAATAAAATCAATAAAAAAATAACACCGGCTCGTTTTGAAAATTTAAATAAACGTTCAATAACTAAAGCTAAAATCATCACTGCTCCAAGAGAGGAAAAATACATCAGCCGCTCGCCCATTATTGTCCCGGTTGGGAAAATCAAATTAGAAATTACAAGGTACGGCATAAGAAATAAAATCAAAGCCCAGACAAAAACAGAAACTTTCCTTTGGGAAACACGGTAAATCGCCCGGAGCATTAAACCTAAAACAACTAAACCCACTAAAGCCGATGGCGAAGAAAATAAGTTCGTAACTATCGGAATCTGGTCATAGGAATAATCAGCCGAAAGACGATAGGGAACAAAAACTTTTGCCAAATACAAAATTAAAATTTTCAAGGCTGTCCAGAAACGTTCAAAAAGAGAAGCATAAGCTAAGGGATTAAAAATAAATTCAACTTGAGCTTTGCCAGCCTCGCCCCCACCACTCATGTATGAGTGTGGGGGTAAATCGGTGGTACCAATTAAGCAAAAAAATAATAGGCATCACTGCAATTGCGCTTTCTTTACTTAAAAGAGCTAAAAATAAAGTTATGGCTGAAAAAAAATATTTAGTGTCAAGCCATAGAAGCAAAGTCAGTATTCCGAATAGAAACGAAAACAGTTCGGCCCGGCCGACAATAGATGTTACCGCCTCAACGTGAATCGGCAAAACCAGAAATAATAGGCATGCGAATAGCGCAACCTCGCTCCGTCCTTGTGGGCTACGCTCGGGTATTCGAATGCGCCCATCCGAATTTATAATTTTACTAACCAATAAATAAATCAAAAAAGAGTTAATAATATGCAGTAAAATATTGACTAAATGAAAACTAAACGGCGAAGAACCGAATAAAAAATTAAGTCTAAAGCTGATTTGAGTCAACGGCCGGTAAAGCCCGGCTTGATAAAAATCTTCAAAATAAGGCTCGCTGAAAAAATTTAATACCTTAGCCGACTGGCTGAAAAAACTATGCGATAAAACCAAAAGGTCATCATGGACAAAATCACCCTTTAAACCATTGAAAAACACGGAAAATCCAACCAATAAAAGAATAATGAAAACAATCTTGTCTGACTTCATAAGTAAAATCTATCCAAAAACAAAAAACGGCGCAATCATGGCTAAAACAAAAACGGGGCGATTGCCCCGTTTTTGTTCGCCCGACTTGCTTTGCAAGTTTAGGGCCGTTTTTTGTTCAAAAATCAAATTATTTATTTATAAGCTCAAGATACTTGGCTTTAGATAAAGACCCGAAATAACCGACAGCTGGAGAAAGATCATTAGCTTTTTGCCAGGCCGCTACGGCGGTTTGAGTCACTGGACCGAAAATTCCGGTTGAACCGCCTGAATACTTGTAATGACCAGTACTAGTCAAATAATCTTGTAATGCCTTTACGTCAGTTCCTCGAGAACCGAGAGTTAAGCTACGGGTAAAATTAAAAGCAGTTCCGGAAGTTGGGGGTGTCTGAACCGGAGTTACAAGAGGAGTGGCTAAAGGTGTGGCAACCGGAACAGAAACAGAAGTTATTTTTGCTCTTGTTAAAGGCCCAAAGTAACCGCTGGCCGGTGAAACTGCGTTAGCGGCTTGCCATTTTGCCAAAGCTGTCCTGGTTAAAGAACCGAATAAACTAGTCTCATTACCCGGAGAACCAGGCCCGGAGTTGGCGATTTTAAAACCTGCGGCATTAAGGAATTTTTGCAAAGCTTTAACATCTTCTCCGCTAGAACCGATTGTTAAGTTTTTAGTAAACTGGAAGGTTGAAACAGTCTGACCTGATAATCCCGCTATTTGTGCCTGTAAAGCAGCTATTTGGGAAGCTATCGCTGCTGTGCCTGTAGCCGGGGTTGGAGTCGGAGTCGGTGTCGCCGAAGAAGTTGAGACCCCGCCGCCGCCGCCACCGCCTCCTCCACCACTGCCACCACCGCCGCCGCCGACAAGGGTAGAACAATTAGACGAACTGGGTGTTACTTTTATTGTTCTTGCCCCAGAACCGGAAGGCAAAGTAATTGATATTTCCGAATAAGCACTAGGGCAATTTTGGCTCAACCCACCGTCGTTGTCTAAAATTTTGCGGTCTGCTGATCTTAAAGTAAAGGTTTGCCCTCCTGAAATTTTAAAAGTAAGAGCAGAAGTTTCAGTAGTTATTTCATCAGCGGTTGATCCACTGATAATCGTGAAATCAGTACTGGTTCCGCCTATGCTTAAATTAATCGTTGTATCTTCCGAAAAAGTGAGGTCTGCGGCTAAAACTACTCCCGGAATTAAAAACAATGAAAGAACTAAAAGAAAATATGATTTTTTGATTAATGTAATCATTGGTTAAGTTTTAAATTACGAATTGTTTGAACTACCTGGGAATCATCTTTTAAATTCTCCCAAAAAAGAATGTGGTCCCGGTTTATAATCAT
>VMGG01000019.1 GCA_007376425.1 Parcubacteria group bacterium Gr01-1014_2
CGGAATCCAGAGAACGACCCCAGTAATACCAGGTTTCCAGGAGCCGCTCGCCAGTGGCTTCGAAGATTCGTAGCGCCGCCTCGGTGACCATGGCCTCATGAGCGCGCTCGAATTCTGGACCGAGTTGGACGATGACGTTCTCCTGGTTTTGCCAAGAAGTCCGGCCGAAACGGCCGTTAAAGTCGATCAGGTAATAACCGGCTTCGAACTTCTCGGTCGCCCAGTTGTCCTCTTTTTCGCTGAGCCACCAGTCATTGTTGTGGAAACACGGCTGGCGCTTGCGGTTGATACCGACGCGCTCCCGCTCCTGGCGAAGCGAATTGCCACGAAGATATACCAGTCGCCAGTCGGTTCCCTGTTCTACGTTCTCTTTGGCACACGCGCGGAGTGTGTCCTCAGAGTAGCGGATCGGAAGCTCGGCTTCACCCTTGGTCTGGGCGCGGGTCAAAACTTTGCCTTGGCCAAGGATTGCGATCGCGGCCTGTTCCGCTTCAGAGAGCGGAACCGAAACTGCAATCTGCGGAACCGAAACTGCAATCTCGCGAACGACGTCTTCGCCGCCATTAGCGACGAATGCAACTGTCCTCGCGAAAAGTTCCTCGTTGTGAGCCAGCGCCGAATAAAAATTCCGGCCAGCGCCCATCTTGCGACCAGTGACGATCATCTCGTGAATCACGCCATGGTCTTTCCCGAACTCAGCGATTTCCGCAACTGTCTCCTGACGCACCATGGTTTCTTTCATGACACACCTCTTCAATTTTTAAAGAGCGGATTTGCTCTTTAACAGCCAATTTTTCAGGGCTTTAGCATATTATTATAATACACCTAGTAGATTACTCTGTCAAGTCAAGCCAAGCCAAATTTTGCGGCCCGGTTCAAGCTCCTGTTCTTTTTCAAGATCGTAGACGAATTTAGGATCGTGGCGCGACTGGCGCAATTCTTTCAATACGGTTTTTTTCTTTATGAATTCTTCTTCTCTTTTTATTGTTTCGGCCAAAGCTTTTTCTTCGGTAAACCAATGAGCACTGACTTTTTGGTCGTATTCATAACCAGCATCGCGCCGGGCGTCCTGAATCATTCTGATAAATTCTCTGGCCCAGCCCTCTTCTCTCAAAGCCGGCGAAATTTCTGTATCCAAAACAACTGAAATATCTCCCTCGCCTTTCTCAAAAACCACCTTTTTCACATTGACTTCTTCTTTGATTAAATCAGTTAGTTCTTTTTGAAAATTGCCCGGCCTTCGCAGCCGAAGCTGCTTCGGCGGAGTAGGCGAAATTGAAAATTGAAAATTGCGAACTTTTAAGTTCGCTAACGGTTGCCTCACTTTAATTCCTGCATTCTTTCTTGCCGCCAATCCAAGACTAGTAATTCCCCTGACTAATTCCATTTCTTTTTCTAAATTATCATCGATTAATTTTTTATTCGCTTCTGGCCAGTCATGAAAATGAACACTGACCGTTCCGGGCGTTGTTCTATGATGAAGTTCTTCGTGAAGATGCTCCGCAAGAAACGGAGTAAAGGGCGCGATTAGTTTTGCCAATTCCAAAAGAATAAATCTCAATAAATCTTGTTGCGGGTTGTTTCTCGTCGAAGGTTCCCGTGCGAAGCCGGGAATCGCTGTAGTTGTAAGTTGAAAGTTGGCTCTTGAGCGCCTGATCCACCAATTAGACAAATCCTCAATCACAAATTTCTCAATTTCACGGCTGGCCGTAGTAGCATCATATTCATCAAGCGACTCGGTAACCGAAACTATTAAACTATTAAACTTTGAAACTAACCAACGGTCCAATAAGCTTTTAGCCTGGAACTTATGAAAATTGACTGCGGTTTCTCGTTTCAAGTTTAAAGTTTCACTATATAACTGCCAAAATCTTAACGAATTTATCAAAACCCTGACAAAACCATTATTTATTTCTTTTAATTCTTCTTCTCTGAAACTTTTTGACTCACCAGCCTGATTGACCCGGTAAAACCACCATCTGGCCGCGTCGGCCCCGAATTTTTCAATCACATAATCAGGGGAAACTACATTGCCGATTGATTTAGACATTTTCTTGCCGTCTTTATCTAAAACATGGCCTAAAGAGATTACATTTTTATAAGGCGGCCCGAAATCCAAAAGGGTTGAAACCGCCAGAAGCGTATAAAACCAGCCGCGGGTCTGGTCTATGCCTTCGGTTATGAAATCAGCCGGGAAGTCAAAATTTTGATTTTGAGCGAAAGGCCAACAGGCCTGAGCGAATGGCATCGCTCCGGAATCAAACCAAACATCAACGACTTCTGGCACTCTTTTCATTTCGTTCCCGCATTTGGGACACTCCAAAAACACCTCATCTATATATGGCCGGTGCAAATCCAAATTTCCGAATTCATCCCGCGGAAGATTTTTAAAAGCTACGGTCCTTAGTTCTCCAAGTTTCACCAAGCTTAGAGTTTCATCTTTTATCCCAAGTATTTGATCTTTTTTAACCAAAAATAAATCTTCTTCACTCAGATTTTTTGAAGTTCCTTCCAAAAGCCACAACGGATCTCCATGGCTGATAATCAAAATATTTTGGCCTTCGTGCTTTTCTTCTACCTCTTGGATAAATTCAAAAATTCTTTTTCTGACGTCATTGCGGCTTTCCCCATCCAGTCCGAATTTAGTATTAAAATCTTTATAAGGATACTCTTCTTTTGGTACGCAAGCGTAGTAGTCCTTACCTTCGCAAACACTCCCATGATCCATTTCTTTTAGCCGCTCATCAATCTTTATTTTTAACTTAAGCTCTTTAGCGATTATCTCTGCTGTTCTTTTAGTTCTCAAAAATGGCGACGCAAAAATCAAATCAATCTTTTTATTTTTCAAATCTTTAGCTAATTTATTGGCCCGCTCAACTCCTTTTTCGGTCAGATCATATTTGTCATTTTCCAGTTTAGTATTATTTATTTCCCGGCCAATATTTTTTGTACTTTCACTGTGGCGCAGAATAAAATACTGATTCGGTTTTTTATAGCGGTGTTTTTCTAATTCTTCCAATGAGCCAACCACTAAATAATTTACGCATCCTTTAGTTTTGGATTTTGGATTTTGGATTTTGGATTTCTCAGTTTGGGTACAAACCCAAACTGGTAGCGGTGTGCCCCAAAAACGATCACGGGAAAAAGCCCAATCTTTAATTTCTTTAAGCCACTGGCCGAACCGGCCTTCTTTAATATATTCAGGCACCCAGTTTATTTTCTTATTATTATCAATTAGTTGTTTTCGGACGGCCGTAGTCTTAACAAACCAAGAATCAGTGGCATAATACAAAAGCGCTGTTTTGCATCGCCAGCAATGAGGATATTCGTGGGTATATGGCTCAACTTTGAATAGAAGGTCATTTTTTTGCAGGTAGTCGACAATGTCTTTTTCGGCGCCTTTGACGAACTTACCGGCAAACTCCGGAACGTCTTTGGTAAATTTTCCTTCTTTATCAATCGTATGATGCCTTGGCAAGCCGATTTTTTCTCCCAACTGATAATCATCTTCTCCATACATCACGGCCGTATGAACCATACCGGTTCCTTCTTTAGTATTCACGAAATCGGCCGGATAAATTTTGTAAGATTTATCGGATTTTAGCTTTTTGATTTCAAACAACGGCTCATACTCTAATCCGACCAAATCCCTGCCTTTTAATTCTTTTTCTATTTGATACGGTTCGGTAATAACTTTTCCCGCTAATTCTTTCGCTAAAATATAGTTTTCTCCATCTTTGGTAACTACCAGGTAGTCAATTTTTTCTCCGACCGCTAAGGCCACATTGCCTGGCAAAGTCCATGGCGTAGTCGTCCAAGAAAGAATAAATAAGGTTTCGTCTAAGGTTTCGCCGCTTAAAATCCGTTTGGTATTTATCTCACGATCGTGATATAAATACTGCTCTTTCTGATTTTTTATTTTGAACTTAACATAAACCGAATCTTCGGTTATTGTCTCGTAACCAAGAGCAACCTCGTGGCTTGATAAAGGGGTGCCGCATCGAGGACACCAGGGCAAAACTTTATGACCTTGATACAGAAATTTTTTCTTATCAAACTGTTTTACTATATGCCAAAGCGTTTCAATATAATCATTGGCATAAGTGATGTAAGGATTTTTAAAATCAAGCCAGAAACCGATCCGCTTTGAAAATTTTTCCCATTCAGTTTTGTATCGCCAAACCGACTCTTTCGCTTTTTTGTTAAACTCGGCAATCCCGTATTTTTCAATTTCTTTTTTGCTCTTAAGGCCAAGTTCTTTTTCAACTTCTATTTCAACCGGCAAGCCATGAGTATCCCAACCGGCCCGACGCGGCACAAAAAAACCTTGCATGGTCTTATAGCGAATAAATAAATCTTTAAAAGCCCGGGTCAAAAAATGGCCGATATGAGGCAAGCCATTAGCTGTCGGCGGCCCCTCGTAAAAGACAAACTTTCTCTTGCCCTTTCTTAAACCAAGGATTTTTTCAGGAATATTACTGGCTTCCCAGAATTTTTGAATTTTCTCCTCAATTTTGGTTAAATTAAATTCCATAGAATTTTACCGACTTTACTTCTATTAGTATAATTAGTATGCATTAGTATATTAGTATCGCAAATTTATGCGGCTGGCAATTTTGTTTTTGATTCTGATTTTCCTCATAGATATGCTTTGGTGCTATGGATTTAATTGCATTTTTTTAACCAACTTAAAACTATTCATAAAGATTACTAAAGATTGATAAAGAGTTCTAATAAAGCCGCTAGGGGGCGGATTTTTATTTCTTAAATAAAAAAAATAAAACTTTTCTTTCAAGTTTTATCAACAAGGTTGCTTGACAATCATCCTTCCGAAATATGATAATAAAGTGTTCGCAATATTATCGCAATATTGCCGCAATAAGGCCGCAATAAATCAATAATATTCGCACTTTAATTCGGTTATCGGGAAAGCTTTTGAGGGTTGTTTGATTTTTGGAATTCAAGCAGCTCAATAATTGGGAGATAGAAAAAGATGGAAAGATTTATATCTCTGCCTCGCTTTTGGCTGTTGAGTTCGGTTACGACCGCAACCACATCGGTCTGCTTGCCCGCCAAGGAAAGGTCCGCGGACTGAAAATAAACAAGCGCTGGTTTATTGAAAGAGATTCCCTGGAGCAACACAAGGCGAAGATAGAGAGTGCAAGAATTCCTAAAGATATCATCCCTCGAAGGCGAATTAACGAAGCACCTTCATCAGCCCTTTCCCAGATAACCGAAATTGCTCTCCCCAAACCCGAAAAAGAGCAATGGCCCAGCAGGGTAAATCTTTGGCCAGTTTTTAAAACCGGCTTAAGATTTGCCTTGCTGGGCTTTTTTATTTTTACAGTTCTTTCAATGACCGCCGCTTTGGTCCAAAACGACATCTTAAAAAATAGTCTAAAAAATTTAGGCAAGTCATTCTCCGACTTCGGGAAAGAATTAACCCAAGTTTCTTTTCCTTCAATTAAATTCAATTATGATAATGAAAAACTTTTAGTTGAAATAGATAAAAAAGAATTCTTAAAATTCGGGGGCCTTAAAAACGAAATTAGTAATGTCACAGATAACTTCAAAGGCTTATCTAAAAACTTCGGCTCTTTAACTTTCAAAGAGCTGAATTCTTATTCGGCGAACCTTTACAACCAATTTATCTCTCCGGCAGTCTCCCCTATCCAAACTTTAGTCAGTCGATTTTTTGGAAAGAAAAAAGAAACAGATATTACTAGCACAACTAATTTTGAAAAACAAATCCAAGAATTAAAAAACCAGTTAGTTAACGCCCAACTCGAAATCTTGGCAAATAAAAATCTGCTTGACGATCAAATTAAAGGCATCCTAATTAAAGAACCCATAACTCAAATCGGCCAAGAAAAAAGAATCCTCACTCAAAAACAAATTGCCACTATCCCATCAAACCTTGAGAACAGATTGCTTTCTTTTGAACAAAGATTCCAAACTATAGAACTGGCATTAAACGAAACTAATCAAAGAGTTGATATAACCCCGACAATCTTAGTGCCTACCGGGGGAGGAGGCAGCCAAGGAGTTACTATTTCAAATCCGGCCACTACTGACAGTGAAACCGTAAAAGTCTCAAATCTTTTGGATGTTGCCGGAGATGCCAAGATTGCCAGAAGTTTGAATGTTGATTCTGGCACATTTTACGTTAACCCAACCACTAACCGGGTGGGTATTGGAACAACGAATCTTGAAACAGAGCTTGAAGTTGCGGGAACGGCCAGTATTTCTGGCCAGCTTTTGGTTGGCGGGAGCATAAAAATTGGCGGAGGCGGCTCAAGCGAAGTTCACTTGGAAATCAGCGGTACGACTTCAACCTCTTATCTGATTGTCGGAAACTCGGCCCAATTCGCCAACGCCGGAGCCACGGTTTCTTATTCAAGATTCGGAACAAATGCCACTACCCACACAGCCGAAATAGACTCGGCCAACGATTTGCTTATCGGTGGTAATTTAGAAATTGACGGCAATATTTTTGTTGACGGCACTACAAATTTTTCAGGAGTAGCTTCTTCCTCATACTTCTATGCCCAACCCGGGACAGCTGCCTCTCCTTCTTTTGCTTTCACGGTTGACCAAAACACCGGGCTTTTCAGACCAGCCTCTGATACGATCGCTTTTTCAACCGTAGGAACTGAAAGATTGAGAATTGACTCTTTAGGTAGAGTTGGCGTCGGGACGACAGGACCCTCAACGAAATTTGAAGTCCAAGGCACGGCCAGCGCGTCATACTTCTTAACCGGCAACACTATTCAAGTGGGCGGTTTTTCATCAACGGCCTACTCAAGGTTTGGCACCTCAACCACTGGCCATTCAAATTACATCTCCGCATCCAACGACTTACTGATAAGCGGCGATCTTGAGACAAGAGGCACAGCTTCGTTCGGAGGCGTGGCTTCGGTATCGGGCAACTTCTTCACCTATGGAACTAACACATTTGCAACTACCGGCTCATCTACATTTGCCGGTTCCCTAGACATTACCAAGGGGTTAAGAGCTGCCGAAGCTGACTTTAATAATATTCTGGTTACCACTTCTGGCGGAGGGATAACTTTTAATGGGGGCGGAACCAACACTATTTCTTCAACCGGCACTCTTCAGATTAATGCCTTTACTCTTGGTGGAGCCCTTACCGGAAATTCCCAAAATATTAATAATCTTGGAAGACTAGGTATTGGCACTACTCCGGTTACTACACTTGAAGTCCAGGGCACGGCCTCGGCTTCTTACCTACTAACCGGCAATACTCTCCAAGTCGGAGGTTTCTCATCAGCCGCCTATTCAAGATTTGGAACCGCCACCGCGACTAGCTCTGAAATAGATACCACCAATGATCTCTTAATCTCTGGCGCTCTTGAAGTTGACGGCAATGCTTTCTTTGATGGTAAGGCCTCAATCTCCGGTAACTTCCAGACTGCGGGCCGGTTCATCTTTGGTGATAATGGAGATACCGGCGAGATCAACACTTCTGACTGGGACATTTCTTCAGCCGGCAATCTGTCAGGAATCGGCTCTATTAATTCAGACGGTGTCCTTACAGTATCTAACAGAGCTGAAGTCCAAGGCACGGCCTCGGCTTCATACCTACTGACCGGCAATACTTTACAAGTTGGCGGTTTTGCATCAGTCGCCTACTCAAGGTTTGGGACAGATACTACTGGTCATTCAAATTATATTACCACTACCAATGACCTGCTTATTTCCGGTGATCTGGAAGTTAATGCCACTGCTGCTTTTGATAGCCACGTCGCTATCGGCGATGCCACCGACGGCACTGATCTTTTAACCATTAACTCTCAAGTCAGAAGCCATATCATTCCCTTCACCAATATTTATGATGTCGGCTCTACCGCCAACCGCTGGAGAAAAATCTGGACTGACTCTCTTGACGTTACGAACCTGACCGCGGCTTCTTCTTCTATTTCAGGAACAGTAGCTGATGCTTTCACTGTAAACAGCGACAATACCACCAGCGATACAGAAGACTCCTCGGTTACCTTTGAAAGAGGCTCCCCGACCACAAACTCAGTTTTTAAATGGGACTCAACAAATAATCGATTTGATTTTAACTTCCCGGTATTTCTTCAAACTGTCGTTTCTTCTGATACCAGCGCTAATTTTACTAAATTAATTTTGAAAGGCGCAACTGACCAGGTCTCTAATGATTACTTTGAAATTCAAAACAAAGACGGCAGCCGATTATTTATTATAGAAAGCGACGGCCGGATAATTGCTTCTTCTTCTTTCCAGGCTGGCGGAAATTCTGTTGCTTCAGTTTCCTATTCTCGTTTCGGCACCGCCACTACTGGCTACTCATCTGATCTTGATGCTGCTAATGATCTCTTAATCTCCGGCGCTCTTGAAGTAAACGGAAACACATTCCTTGACGGCAAAGCCTCCATCTCCGGTAACTTCCAGACTGGAGGTAGATTTATCTTTGGAGACAATGGTGATACCGGAGAAATTAATACATCAGATTGGGATATCACAAATACTGGTAATCTCTCTGGTATCGGCACCATTGCTGCTGACGGGGCTTACACCCAAACCGGCACCGGAGCTAAT
>VMGG01000001.1 GCA_007376425.1 Parcubacteria group bacterium Gr01-1014_2
GGTCTTCTCTTTGTCGGAGAAGACAATGATGCTTCAAGCGGAGGCGTGGCTCAAAGTCTGGCTCTGGTTCAGGGTATTGTTGAAGATGTGGCTTCTACCTCTTTTGATGCTGGTTTAGCTATCCAGGTTAACAAAGCCGGCACTGGTCTGTTTGAAGCCATGAGATTAACTTCAGTCGGTAATCTTGGTATTGGCACCACTAGCCCGACTTCTCTCCTTGAAACCTACACTACCAGCGGCAACTCTTTGTTCACCCTGACCGCTTCAAACAGTACTGATTCTGATGCGGCCATCGCTTTCAGAATGGAATCAGCCACTACTACTCCTACCACCTTCTTTACTCTTGGCCTTGATGATTCAGACGGAGATAAATTCAAAATCTCCACCACTGGTTTAGGCACGAGTGATCGTTTGACCATAGATTCTACTGGCCTACTAACCGGCAATACTCTTCAGGTGGGTGGATTCTCTTCTGTGGCCTACTCACGATTCGGGACTGGAACAACCACTCATGCCGGTTCAATCACCACAACTAATGATGTCTTAATCTCTGGTGATCTGGAGGTTGACGCTTCAACAGCTTTTGACGGTATACTTTCATTCTTTGGTGAGATTGCTCCAGACGGAGTGACTTGTTCCAACAACCAAATTCTTAAAAAGACTGGGACTGATGACTGGGATTGCGCGGCTGATGCTGGCGGTTCTGTTTCTTCAAACTCTTTAGATTTTGATGAGTTTGTGAATACCATGCTCTTAGACGCTAACCTGACCATAAACAGAGGCGGTTATTATATTGGCCTAGGCGCAGCCCCCTCCACAGTCTTAGAAGTCCAAGGCACGGCCTCGGCCTCTTACCTACTGACCGGCAACACTTTGCAGGTGGGGGGATTTGCTTCGGCGGCGTATTCAAGGTTTGGGACTGGGACCACAAGTGAAGCTCACTATATCACTGGTTCATCTGATCTCTTCATCACCGAAGACCTTGAAGTAAACGGTTCTGTCTCTTTTGCCGGACCAGCATCAATATCCAATACTTTGTATGTATCCACGCTTGGGAATACCGGCAACGTCGGCATCGGGACGACGGCGCCCGTAGGAAACTTAAACCTCCATGCGGCTGTTGGGAGCGATACTAGTCTCTATTTAACTGATGCCGATGTCGGGACAACTAGTAACAAATTTGGATTATTTGAAGTATTAGGTGCTACTAGTGGCGGCATGAGAATAACAGGATGGTCAGATACCAATGATGTTGGGCTTAGTTTCGTCGGTCAAATAGGCAACGGTGACACTACTGACACAGCAATGCGATTTAGAGCTGGAGAGGGCACTGGCACTTTAGGTTCTCTTGAGCCTACCGAAATAGCTTTTCAGTTTGATAACTCAACTACTAGCTTAATAACCATTCTTGGTTCCGGCTACGTCGGCATCGGGACGACAGGGCCTTCCACCATCTTTGAAGTCCAAGGCACGGCTTCTGCCTCCTACCTACTGACAGGGAATACTCTCCAGGTCGGAGGTTTTGCTTCGGTGGCCTATTCAAGATTCGGAACTGATACTACCGGCTATACTAATTTCATTACTACAACTAATGATCTATTGATCTCCGGCGACTTTGAGGTAAATGCCACAGCTCAATTTGACTCGTTTGTCAGGGTTTCAAACAACAATGCCCGCGCCTTCGTCATTACCGACACTGGTGGAGCCAGAGAAGATATTTTCTTGGTAGACACGACAGCTTCTTCTTCAAACTCCGGCCTCACCATAACTGCCGGGCCTGTTCAAACCGGAGCTTTATTTGAACTCAAAAGTTCCGGTGGCACTTTGTTAACCAAATTCAGCGATGAAGGTGGACTTTTAATAAATATATCCTCTACCTCGGCTTTTATGGTCGTAAACCCCCTAAATGCAATAGCCTCAAGAGCTTTCACCATAGATACGTTAAATAATGAGACTAAAGTCTCTGGCTTAGCATCCCAAACTTTAGCATTTGAAGTATCGGGCATGGCTTCCATTTCCGGAGACCTGATTCTTGGCGCAACAAAATGGAATATCGCCGCTTCAACAAGTATTCCGGCTAGACTACCCGGCGCAGCTATTGTCGCTTATGGCGCGATATGCTCTGACGATTACGACGACACGTCAGACGACTGTCTTGATAACACTAGAAGTATGGGGAATATGTATGCTATTGCTGCTTTTAACGCTACGGTTGATGACGTGGCTGAAAATTTTCCTACCTTGGACCAATCGCTTGAGCCGGCTGACTTAGTCTCGCTCGATTACCAAGAAAAACCAGCAAGCGGTTCTTACAAATTAAATCCTGATGAAAAATTTGAATCCGAATTTGTTAAAAAAGCGGTAAAAGGCGACATAGTTCTTGGTGTTATTTCTGGAGGACCTGGGGTCTGGCTGGGAGGATGGGGGCCTGGACATGATCCCAGATTAGTAAAAGAAGTGCCGGTTAGTCTTTCTGGCCGTATTCCAGCCAAGGTTTCTCTTGAAAACGGGCCAATAAATCAAGGAGACAGATTAACCGCTTCGTCTGTCCCGGGAATAGCCATGAAAGCCACCCAAGCCGGCATGAGTATTGGAATCGCCCTGGAACCGCTTAATAATGTTGCTTCCGGTTCATTCGGAAAAGTTCTAACCTTTGCGAATTTAACTTATTGGATACCGGCATCTAGTCAGTTTGCCATTAATCAGACGGCTTCAGGTTCAACTAATATTACCCAGAATAGTTCGACCATATTTGATCTGGACACAGTTTTTAACTATATAGTCCAAAAATTCAGTGACGCAATGAATATCGTGATTCAAAACGGCTTATTGAAAGTTGCCCAAATAATTGTCAATAACCTTACGGCTGGAGAAGTCACTGCTGGGAAATTGTGTCTTGGTTCGACGTGTGTTACTGAACAGGAGCTAAAGGCCTTGCTTCAGCAGAATGGAATCCAAAATGTTCCTCCGCCAAGCCCATCGCCATCCGCTGCCCCTTCTCCCAGTCCAGATCCGAACTCGAATTTAACACCTACTCCAAGTCCATCTCCTTCGCCAGATCCAAGTTCAACTCCTTTGCCGACCCTAAGCCCGACACCAACACCTAGTCTAACTCCAACACCGACCCCTTCGACAAGCTCAGGGCAAGCAACGCCAACACCAACGCCGATCCCAAGCCCTACTCCTGATCCCACACCTGAAACCCAGCTCTCTCCCCAGCCAACACCTGATCCAAATTTAACTTTGACGCCGTAATAATCGTTTATGCCAAGACAAAAAACAAAATTTAAAATATTGACCGCAGGCGCAGTAATCAGTGTTTTGTCTATCTTTATGTTTCAATCAAGTCCAGAAAAAAAGAATGGCAATTATACCAGCCTAGTTTCAGAGCCGTTGATTTTAGATAATCAGCAAATCGAGTTTTCGCACACGGACGACAATGAAGACGAAACATTGATTATAAAAACAGATAAAAAACATTATGCTGGTCAATCCTGGGCCGATATTTATATTAGCATCACCAATACTACAAACACGCCCCAGAAATCAGCCATCTTATTTTATTTTCTCAAGGACAAAAACAAAGATAACATGGTTACAATAGAGCAAAGAAAAAATAATGAGTGGCGATATCTGACTTTTTTCAAAGATAATATAAAGATTGACTCATCTGCTCTTTCAGCTGCAATTAAGAAAAGAGAAACAATTCCCAATACTTTTGAAATAAGATCAGGAACCCAGCTCGATATTCCGGCAAATGGAACTACTTATCTTTTGGCAAGATTGGAGTATACACCGAATACCGGAGGAGAGTTTTGGGTAGAAGCTCTGGGAGACGACGGCGCTTATGGCTTACTTGACCCGGTATATGGCACTTCAGCCAGTTCAGATACCAAGCCGGGATGGTTTGGGAAAAGCGGAACCGTCTGGACCAATAGAAAAAGAATAACCATTGACCATTTCGACGTTGTCGGCTCATCAAGTTTTGGCGATTTCCCGGTATTAATCAACTTGGTTGATAATGACCTGAAACATACTAATAATGCAGGGAAAGTAGCTTCAGCCAGCGGCGGAGACATAGTTTTTACCTCATCTGGCGGGACCACTCAACTTGACCACGAAATTGAAGGCTATGATCCGGCAACCGGTGAGTTAATAGCTTGGGTAAGAGTACCTACATTAAGCACAACAGCAGACACGGTTTTATACATATATTATGGCGGTTCAGCAACCGGCCAAGGCCAACAAAACCCGACAGGTGTTTGGGATGGAAATTTCCAGCAGGTTTATCATTTGGATCAGGATCCTTCCGTGACTACTGATGGCGATTGCGCCGGCAGTACTTTTGAGGTATGCGATTCAACTTCTAATAACCGAGATGGCGACATGAATGGAGCCATGACGACTTCAGACAAAGTTCAAGGTGTCGTTAGCAAGAGTTTGGATTTTGACGGAAGCAACGACTATATAGATACAAATTATGGGCCTAATCTTGCGGGAAACAGTTTTACGGTTTCCATGTGGTTTAAAACACCGACTAAGGTCGCGGGCGGATTTATTATGTTTGGTAGCACTGCCGATACCGGCACCCAAGATGAATCAATGAGTATAGGTTTTTCTTCTGCTTCTTGCACGGTTGGTCAATTACTATTTAGTGTAAGAGATACAGATTCAACCAGCAATGATACTCTGTGTGCAAGTAGAGTAGATGATTCTGCCTGGTATCACGTGGCCGTAGTCCATAACCCGTCCGGAAACAATACTATGTATCTTAACGGAACTATCCATCAATCAGCAGCCGTAACCGCAAATAGCAGCGGCTCAAAGGATTTTACGAGCTATGATTTCTTTTTAGGTGGGAATAACGGCCGAGGCACAGCCGGAGACTTTATAAGCGCCGTTGTTGATGAACTTCATTTTTCAACCGGAATGCGCTCAAGCGATTGGATTGAAACTGAATATAATAACCAAAAATCACCAAAGACGTTTTATTCAGTGGGAGGCCAGGAATCATTTTCCCAATCAGGCGGGCCGGGGTTAAAAATAAGGGGCGGGGTCCAATTTAGATAAACTTATTTCTAACACGTGGAGTGGAAAAAATAACAAAAAATTATTAAAAAAAATACCCACTCATATTGACTCTGGCATATATTTTATTCTTTGATAAAATTAATGAAAATGAAAATGTTCAGGACACTAAATAATTCTTTAGGTTTTTTATGCTATAGATATGCTGTCAAGCCGACACTTGTCATCTTTTTACTTTTATTAACCCTGATTACTTTAGATACTTACATATCATCAACCTCGCAATTAACTCTTGCCCAAGTCTCTTGGACTCCGCCCATCGGCATCCCTATTCCGTCATTTGGTATTGAAGAGACTATCAGCGATAGCGTCTATACTCACTGGATAGATAATTCTGGTACCTGTTCTGATTCAAGCAATGGTACGCCAGCTAATCCAAGATGCACTATCCCAATAACTTTAGCCGCCGGCTCAATTATTCAAATACGCGGTATCTCCTATACTCTTCCCGGCGCTAATCCAACATTTACCGGGAACGGCACAATCTCCCAACCCGTGTTCCTGCGAGGACCTAGCACCGGACAAAAACCCAAGCTCATCAATACCAGCGATTCTAAGTTCTTTAATGGCAGTTACTTCATCGTTGAGAATATTGATATTGACCGTGGCACTACGACAGGCAATCACATAGTCATCCGTAACAGTGAGGTACATGATCATCCATATCGCAACGGCATCACCGTCGGCGGCCAAGACATCGTTATTTACAACAACTCCATCCACCATACAGGCAATCAGGTTGTTCCTGATGATAGGCATGGCGTAACCGTAACTTCAAGTGCTCAACGAATCTGGATTGTCGACAATGAAATCTATAAATCCTCTGGCGACGGCATCCAATTCTGCCATGCCTGTCCGGAGCCTGGCCCTCAATATGTATACATTGGAAGAAATAAAATCCACGACAATGTGGAAAATGCGGTGGACTTCAAGACGTCACAGCATGTGGTAGTGTCGCAGAACGAGATGTACGGCCACAGGCCAACTTCGGCAGGCACAACCAGTTCTGATGGAACGGCTGCGTTAATCGGCAGTAATGGTCTAGCCGATGCGGCGGTGGATATCTGGATTATCTTTAATGACATCTATAACAACGGGCCGGGTATTCGGGTTGAAGCCTCGGCGAATGCTGGCGGGACTGCCGGACCAGCTTATCTCATTGGCAATCTCATCCGTAATAGTTCCGCGGCCGCGTTTAAGTTCGAGAAATCCGGCAACCCCATCCATATCTACGGGAATACGGTTTACGATACTGATACAGCCATTAATGCGGACTGGCGAGATCAGTTTTCGTTCCGTATTTATAATAATATCTTTGCCAATCTCCGGGGCCAGCAATTCGGGAATCACATTAATATTGAACCTTCGCCGATCGGCCAAAATTCTATCATGAGTCAAAATCTTTTCTGGCAAAACGGCGGCCCGGTAACCATTAACTGGGGCGGAACATCCTCTACTTATACCTCAACGGCCGGACTGGCAGGATTCTCCGGAGGCGCGAATAATATTATTTCAGATCCAAAGTTTAACAATCCGGGCATTGATTTCCATCTTCAGTCGAGTAGCCCGGCCATTGATTCTGCCAATTACGGTCTCTTCGACTATGCCGCAACCTTCTGCCAAACATTCGGAGCTTTTATTTCTAATTGTCTGAACTCTGTCAAAATGGATTTTGAAAAGAATGTCCGTCCCCAAGGCGCAGGCTGGGATAGAGGCGCTTTTGAATTTGGTGGAACTCCAACCACCACTCTAACCCCTACACCTAGTCCCACTCCTAGTTCCACCCCAACACCTACCCCAACACCTACCCCAACTCTCACTCCGACACCAACTCCTACTTCTATGCCGACACCCACTCCTACACCAACGCCTACACCGACTCCTACACCCACCCCAACCCCAACGCCACCACCAACTTTTAATGTTGGTAATCGCATTCGTCTGCTCAACAACGCTAATGTCCGTACACAAGGCATTATATCTTCTGCCACCCTCCTCGGAACTCAACCTCAAGGAACATTAGGCACTATCGTTCTAGGTCCTACCCAATCTTCTGCTAATCCTTACATTTGGTGGCAGGTCGATTATGATAGTGGAGTAGATGGTTGGACCGCGGATGATAATTTTGCTTTAGTATCTCCCACTCCTACCCCTACTCCTTCACCAACACTTACTCCTTCACCAACTCCGACTCCGACTCCGACCCCAACCCCAACTTCAATTCCTACACCCACCCCAACCCCAACTTCAACACCAGCCCCGACACCGACACCAGACACGATTAAACCAAGCATCACCTCTTGGGATGTTCAACCAAGAAGCGGAACTGGTTCTGTCACCATTTCCTGGACCGTTACAGACGCCGGAGGGTCTTTTATCAAAGAAATTGAGGTCAAGCGGGCTGTTTTTCAAGACAACGGATGCAACGACTCCGATAAATCAAAATGCATTTGGATCAACATCAGAACAATAAATGTCCAGCCGCCAACCTACTTTTATGGTCTCCACGCTATCGATGGCGCAGGCAACATAGCCGTTGAACCAGCTCCAATAAAAGTTTTCGCAATCGGTTCTTCTCCAGCCCCTACCCCTACCCCAACACCAACTTCTATTCCAACGCCAGCTCCCACTCCAACTCCAGCGCCACCTGGAGGTGGCGGCGGTGGCGGTGGTAGCGGTGGTGGTGGTGGCGGCACTTCATTCCCCACACCTCTATCTACTCCCATCCCAATCCCAATTCCCGCTCCTAGCTCTGGCGCCCTGCCTCTTAACTTCAATTCTCTTTCTCCAGCTGAAAAAATTACTACTCTTCAAAACATCATCAGCCAACTTACTACTCAAATCAATAAACTCTTAAGACAGACCGGGCAACTGCCCATCACTGGAAAATGTATCTTTACCAGAGATCTTTTCTTAAACAGTGCTGGAGAAGATGTCAGATGCTTACAGAAGTTCCTTAATGCTGGAGGATTTACCTTGGCTGTTTCAGGACCTGGTTCTCCCGGAAATGAAACTACTTACTTTGGACCAATAACCAAACAGACAGTAATCAGGTGGCAAGCGGCCAATGGAGTGGCCCCGGCCTTAGGATACTTTGGGTTGAAGTCAAGGACGAAATACCAAAACCTGATCGGAAATTAAGCCAAGAGACTCTTTGAGAACCCCAATATGAAATTAGCAATTTTATTTTTGATTCTGGTTTTCTTGATAGATATGCTCGGTTTTTATATTGGTTCCTACCGTATCCCTGCTTATGATGTGGTTTTGCATTTCTTTGGAGGGTTTTTCGTGGCCATGTTTTTCGGCCACTATTTCAAAAATGTGATCACCGGAAATCCGGGCGACCCGAAATTAAAAAAAGCATTTATCATCGTAAGCGCGGCGATATTCGTCGGAGCAATGTGGGAAATTACAGAATACATATCTACTGAAATATTCGGAAATTATTTATATGAAACTTATCGGATAGTCTGCTGCATCGGAAATTTAAACGACACGATCATCGACTTGGCCTTAGACCTCACCGGCGCCATCACATTCGTTTTGGCGTTTCGAGACCCAAATAAATATAACCTCAAAGTTTAAAAGTTCAAGAGTTTAAATTTAAATCTTATTTTTAAGGAACCCCCGTTCATCTTCAGTGAGATTTTGTTCTTCTAAAAACTTTTTCCATTCTGGATCCTTTCTATTTTCTTTTTTGTACTGCAACCCCTTAAACCCTGAAACCTTTAAACTTTTGATTAAACCTGAAATCAATATTGAACATCGTCTACATAAATTATTTAAGTGTTTAAAAGTTTCATCGTTTAAATACCCGACATCCAAAGCCACATACAACTGCGCTCTTACCTCTCCGGCCGAACCTTTGGCGATATAAAGATAATTAAGAAATTCTTGATTAGTGCCTCGTTCAAACCCTTCGGCGATATTAGACATAACCGAAACTGTAGCACGTTGAATCTGGTCTTTGAAACCGTAATCTTTTAAATACTTGAATTCTTTGTATATCTCTTTAGTCAGTTCTCGTGCCATCTGCCAACAAACCAAATCTTCGAAAGATTTTATTGTAGCCATAAATTAAATTCTCTCTGGTGCTTCTATCCCAAGCAAATTCAAGCCATTTTTAAGTACGGCGGCAATGGTTTCAACTAATAAGAGCCGCGCATTACGTTCTGGTCTTTTACTGTAATCACTTAACTTTTCTACTGTTTCGTAATAGTGATTAGCCCTAGAAGACAACTCGTAAAGATACAAGGCCAAATTATTCGTTGAATAAAGTTTTGCTGAATTCGATATAATATCTGGAAAATCCAGAAGTTGTTTAATAATTCTCAATTCTTGCTCGCTCTTTAATTCTGATATATTTATTTTTGCAAATCTGCGGCCGATCCAATTGGGCATAATATACCATCTAAAACTTCTGAGTCGTAAAGGAGGAAACCATTTGCTTTTCCGCATTATACTTTTCAAACGGGCATATGTATATTGCAAGTAAGGCCCGGTATTCCCTATAGGTTTAAGTATTTCATCCCAATTAAATACAATATCGCTATTTCTATGCTCTTTTAAAACAAAATATTTTAATCCGCCGATGCCTACTACTTTTGGAATTTCTTCTTTTTGAACCTCTGAATATTCTTTATTGCTTTCTTCTATTTTCTTTCTTGATTTTTCTATCGCTTCTTTAACTAATTCCATCATATGAATAGCTTTTCCTTCGCGACTGGATAATTTTTTCCTATCTTCTCCCAGAACTAAACCGAATTTTACATGGTCCAATTTTGTTTTATCTAAATTCAAAATCTTAGAAATCGCTAAAAGCTGTTGAAAATGTAAAGACTGCTCATTGCCGACTACATAAAGAATCTTTGATGGCTTATACTTTGAAATTCTATATTTTAAATTTGCGATATCGCGAGTTAAATATAAACTCGTGGCATCTGATTTCTGGATTAAGGCTGGCGATAAATTAAATTTTTCTAAATCAATTATAATAGCTCCTTCACTTTTTTTTGCAATGCCTTTATCTAATAATTCTGAAACTAATGGTTTTAAATCTTTTTCAAAAAAACTTTCGCTAATTATAGTATCAAATTTAACCTCCAAAATTTGATAAATTTTATTAAATTCTTTTATTGATTCGATTCTGAACCATTCCCATAAAATCCTGTTCTTTTTATCTCCTTCCTCAAGTTTTTTAAATTCCTGCCGGCCTTTTTCCCCTAGTTCTGGGTTATTTTTCATTTCATCATGGAATTTTACATAAAGCTTATTCAACGTCTCAATCGGATTTTTTTCAACTTTTTCTCTATCACCCCATAATTTGTACGCGGCGATTAAATTTCCAAACTGCGTTCCCCAATCACCTAAATAATTCCATCTAATGACTTTATAACCCAGATATTTATAAGTATTTGCCAATGTATCTCCAATAAAAGTTGAGCGCATATGACCAACATGCATGACCTTAGCAATGTTAGGTTGAGAATATTCTATGATTACAGTTTGTTTTCTACCCAAATTACCGCGACCCCAGTTTCTTTTATTTTTGTAAATCGATTTTAACTGTTGCTGTAAAAAACTAGGCTCTAAATAAAAATTGATGAATCCGTTTTTAGCAACTTCTATTTTTTCAAATTCTTTGCTGAATTCTTTTTTTAGTTTCCCGATGACTTCTTCAACGATTTTTTTAATATTAGGCCCTAAAACGTCTGGTTTATCCAGACGTTCGGGCGACAAATTCGCTCCGCGAATTTGTTTAGCCAAAATAAAAGCGATATTAGTTGAATAGTCGCCAAGGCCTTCTGGGGGGTAAAAGACATCGAAATCAAGATTGGGATACTCCTGTTTTAAAAATTTGAATACTTGTTCTTTCATTAGTATCATTAGTATAATTCGTATATTGGTATCGATACTAATATACTAATTAATGCTAATTATACCAATTATAAAGAAATTATGTTAAACGAAGAGAAAATTATTATTGATGCCGTTAAAAAAGCCTCGCCCAGCGTCGTCAGTGTTATTATTTCAAAACATATGCCTAAGGCTAAACGAATGCTGCTTTCGCCTTTTGGCTCTATTGAAATTCCATTACCTCATGCGAAAGAAGACCCTCCTTCGCCAAAGGCTTCGGAAGGGCACAGCAAAAAAAATCATGTCCAAATCGGCGGCGGCTCCGGGTTTATCGTCAATTCGAATAACGAGCACAGTTTAATTCTGACCAATAAGCATGTAGTCCATGACCATGATGCCGAATACACGGTTTTGATAGACGATAAAGAATACGAAGCTCAAGTCATTTCTGTTGACCCTTTAAATGACATTGCCATGCTTAAAATAAAAGTCGGCGGACTGCCGATAGTTAAACTTGGCAATTCATCGAAAATCCAAATCGGCCAAACCGTCATTGCCATTGGCACCGCTCTGGGAATGTTCACTAATACTGTTTCCAAAGGAATTGTCTCGGGACTGGCTCGACGGATTGCCGCTTCGCTTGGCACCGGCGAGGAAACCGAAGTTTTAAGAGGGGTAATCCAAACCGACGTCGCCATCAACCAGGGAAACTCTGGCGGGCCGCTGATTAATACCGAAGGCGAGGTTATCGGCATCAATACGGCCATAATTTTCGGCGCCCAAAATATCGGCTTTGCCCTGCCAATTAATTGGGCTAAAAAAGATGTAGACGATATATTAAAATACGGAAAGATTGAAAGGCCGTATCTGGGACTTCGCTATATGATGCTCAATAAAAAACTAAAAGAGCAATATGAACTTGGCGCCGAAGCCGGGGCCTTAGTCATAAAAGACCACTTGCCCAATTCGCAGGCAGTCGTAAAAGGAAGCCCGGCAGATAAAGCCGGCATAAAAGAGAATGATGTAATCGTCGCGGTAAATGAAAAACAGCTGGACGAAAAGATGGAGCTAGCTGACTTAATCCAAGAATTCAAAATTGGCGATGAAGTGGAAATGACTCTCTTAAGGGACGGGAAGGAAACAGTAAAGACAAAAGTGAAGCTGGAAGAGATGAAATAGATAAAACAAAAAAACTGGCGATATTCTAGCCAGTTTTTTTGTTTTGTGCCGTGCACTCCGTCGCTTTCAGCTATGAAGTGCACGGCGCACTGCGAAGCCTTGGCGAAGCAGTGGAAAACTCTGGTAATGGAATTATATGGGTATGGAGATTGGCTTCGCCTCTCGCCTCGCCGCCATTATAATTTAGTAGATAAATCTTTTTGAAATCTCTTGATTAACATTTCTTTTTTGTCTCGCCGCCATTTTTTAATCTGGATTTCCCTTTTCCTTGCTTCTTTAAGAGTTTTGTATTCTTCCTGAAATACTAAAATAAATTTACTTTTTGATTTAGTGAATTGAGCACCTTGCCCAGTATTATGGTAGTAAGTTCTATTTTTTAAGTTTGTGGTAATTCCGACATAAAGTTTACCTTTGGAATTTTTTAACATATACACAAAATACATAACGTTATAATAAATAAAACACCGCATTTTTCAATGTGGTGTTTTATCGAGGTGCCCCTCGACGTTGCTCGGGGCACTCTCCTCGCTATCATTTTATGTGGCTCGCCACGAGCGAGCCGAATGATAATGAGGCGAGTCGAGTGGAGGTGGGGAGATTGAACCCCCGTCCGGGAAAATCTTTGGAAAAACGTTTAGCAAGTTTAAATCGGTTTAAATCAAACCCGAAGTGAGAAACCGACAAAATCTCCGGGCGCCTAAAAAATAAAAGGTGCTACAGAAATTTATTAGGTATAAACCTCTGTGTTTTCTCTCGGTGTCTGACGCTCTATTCTGCTACCGAGAACCTTGCAGATAGAACGCGCTTGCGGTTTTTAGGCGTAAGCGTAATTAGGTGAATAATTTGCACCTATTTGATTAGCCGAATTTTTAATGTGATGACGGCCATTCACAACCTGCCGTTTAACTTCAGATGATTCCGTCGAAACTCGCACCCCCGTATTTAAATTATTTCTTGTTATTAAATTTTTCGGTATTGTTTTAAGACTCTTTCTATCTTTCTTTTTTCTTCTTTCTTTCTTATAGAAGTTCTTTTATCGTATTTCCTTTTGGCTTTTGCCAAGCCGATTTCAATCTTTACTTTACCTTTCTTATCATACACTTTCAAAGGGACTATTGTCAAGCCGCGTTCTTTTGATTTCCCGACTAAACCAGCAATTTCTTTTCTATTCAAAAGAAGCTTTCTGTTTCTTTCAGGCTCATAATTTTTGGGTGTATTTTTTGGCTGGTAAGGAGCAATGGTTGCGCCAATTAAAAATGCTTCCCCATCAATTATTTGTATATAAGAGCCTAAAATTGAAATTTTCCCGCTTCTTACTGCTTTGACTTCATGACCCTCAAGAACTATCCCCGCCTCAAAATTTTCAATTATTTCGTAATCATGCCAGGCTTTTTTGTTTTCAGCATAAGCCATAAATAAATTAAATCAATTATGACCTAAAAACGCAAAGCCGCCTCGTCTCAATTCAATGAAACTTGACGGCTTCACAGATTTCTCAGGCGTCGAATAAAAATAATTCTTCGCGGCCATGTGGATAGACTGCGAATAATTTCCAACAGACCCATTCTTTTTGACCTGGCAGCCGCAAGCTCGGTCTGACCAAACAAAACTTCTTGAATACGGGTTTGCTTGACAGGATTCAGATCTGACGCCTTGGAAACTATGGGAAAGTGCTCTTGCTTACTCACCTTTCACCCCCTTTCTGATTTGCTAATAAAAGCTATACCACAAATATATACAAAATAAAACTACTTTCCCCGCACCTTTTGTGAACTAATTCTTTCTTGCATTGATAACATAAGCTTTAATTCAAGGTCTTACCTTAGACAAAGCAAGACTTTCTAAGAAAGTGGTGATGAAAGAATCAAATCAATGCTAGTTCACAAAAGGTGCGGGGTTTTATTTTTTCAAGGTTTGTGATAAACTCTAACAGAGTGTCTAATTTTAGGCGTCCGCGAGCAAATTTTCATATCAGGGTCCCCCAGGTTTTAGTTATTGACGAAAAAGGAGAAAAACTTGGGGTTTTAAATACTTCTGAAGCGCTTAAAATGGCTCAAGAAAAAGGATTTGACCTCGTTGAAATAGTGCCAAATCCTCCCGGTGGCGGGCCGCCGATAGTTCGAATTATGGATTTAGGCAAATGGCTTTACGAAAAAGGAAAATCAGAAAAGAAAAAAACAAAAGGAGCAAAAACAGAGGTTAAGATAATCAGAATCGGTTTAACTACCGGCATTCACGATTTAGAGATCAAGGCCAAAAAAGTTGAAGAATTTTTAAAAGAAAATCATAAAGTTCATATTGAGCTTCAACTAAGAGGCAGACAGATAACAATGAAAGACTTGGGAAGAGAAAAAATCAGAGAATTTTTGAAAATCATAAAAGAAAAACAAGATTTTGAAACAGAAAGTGACATAAAAAGCCAGGGCCGGAGCTTAAGCATCGTAATCAAGAAGAAATAGCATGCGAATAAGAATAAATAATAAAATGTCAAAAGGATTCAGACCAAAAAAAGCGCTTTTAAAACGCATCAAAATTACCGGCAAAGGTAAAATGTTTCGCCGCCAGACGCGGCTTAATCATTTTAATGCCAAAGATACCGGAGAAGGCACGAGGCGCAAAAGAAAAGAATCTTTGATTGCCAAAGCCGATGAAAAAGCAATGAAACAGTTATTGCCGCTTTGAAGTTAAATAATAGACACGTAATTTAGAAATTAGCGCACATGACCAGAGTTAAAAGAGGAACAATTGCTAATAAACGAAGGAAAAAACTCTTAAAAGCAGCCAAAGGTTTTAAGTGGTCAAGAAAAAACAAATACCGGGCAGCCAAAGAAGGAATTTATCATGCCTGGAAAAATGCTTTTATTGGCCGGAAGCAGAAAAAAAGAAATATGCGCCGGCTCTGGAATGTAAAGATAAACGCCGGTGTCAGGATGAACTCCGAAAACGGAATGAATTACAGCAAATTCATTAACGGCCTTAAAAAAGCGAATATTGAGTTGGACCGAAAGGTTTTGGCCCAGCTCGGCGAAAATCACCCGGAAGTTTTTAAGAAGATCTTAGAAATAATTAAATAAAAAAAACCGCTCTGAACTTGTCGAAGGGCGGTTTTTTGTTTTAGTAGCCCCGACGGGATTTTATCAATCTAAACTTTTAATAATGCCATCAATTAAACCTTTGATTTTGAAAAATTCTTGTCGACGACTAACTCTAAGTTGAAGTGTTCCATATGGCAGTAAATGTTTAGGTCTTTTTCTTTGGCTTGCTCTACTTAAAGCAACTTGATAACGAAAATTTTCTTTAGGAATTTTAGTAATACTTTGCCAGTAATCTACTGATTTTTTTGGATTTAAATTAGGATAAATCATGACTTGTCCTTTTATTTTCTCTTTAGAAATGCCGAGTATTCTTTTAAGAAACTCAATAAAAGCGGCTATCATTTGAGGATCTGAATTACCAAAACAAATATAAGGATAAGTACCATTTCTTTTAATGTTGAAATTTTTATAGCCCTCTCCCCAGTATAAAGCAGCCCCAAGTATCATCAACTCTCGATTACTTAGATTATTAATTTTAGATTCATAATCTTTTCTAATTCTTTCATTCTCTTCTTTAATATTTAAAGTTCTTATTTTATTAAATTCAATTAACTTAAGATAGCCATTGCCCCTTTTTGATTCAATAATTCTTTGAGCTTTTTTACTAACCTTTAATTTAGAAAACCAAACACTAAGGGTAGATTTTGGAATCCCAAAAGTATTTCTAATCTCTCCGTAAGTTTTACCTTCTAGACGAAGCGCTAATGCTGTTTGATAATCCTTTCTTGGATTCATGTAGCCCCAAGGGGAGTCGCACCCCTATTTGCTTCTTGAAAGAAAGCTGTCCTAACTGTTAGACGATGGGGCCGTGATATAAACTAACGATTACATAATAACAAATAATTATCGTTAGTTCAATACTAAATGTTGATAATTAATGGAGAAATGATAGAATTTAAGACTATGAAAATTCTTGGAATTGAGACATCCTGCGATGAAACTTCAATTGCAATTCTTAATGTAAATCCTCCTACGCATAAAGCTTCGAAAGGACACTTGGGACGAATTAAAGTATTATCTAATATTATATCGTCCCAAGTCAAAATTCACGCCCCTTATGGAGGCGTTGTTCCATCACTAGCGGCAAGGGAACACGAAAAAAATCTTAAACCGGTTTTTGAAAAAGCTCTAAAGGGGGCCAAAACTGAAATGACAGATATAGATTTAATTGCCGTAACTATCGGCCCGGGCCTTGAAATCGCTTTATGGAAAGGAATTAATTTCGCAAAATCAATCGCCCAAGAATTTAAAAAACCACTTATTGCCGTAAATCATCTGGAAGGACACATCTACTCGAATTGGTTACCGCCACTCAATAAAACTAAAACCCTTCGAAGCTTTAGCGAAGTAGGGCCGGCCCTTAATTTAATCGTTTCCGGCGGACATACCCAGCTTGTTTTAATGACCGGTCACGGAAAATTTAAAATCCTCGGCGAAACCCAAGATGACGCCGCCGGCGAGGCTTTTGATAAAATTGCCAAAATGATGAGTCTTGGCTATCCGGGAGGGCCGATTGTTTCAAAAATGGCTGAAAAAGGAAACCCCAAAAAATTCCAGTTTCCTCGGCCGATGTTAAACCAAAAAAACTATAATTTTAGTTTTTCAGGATTAAAGACTGCCGTCTTATATTTGATTAAGGACCTAAGAAATCTTAACGAAAAAATAAAAGCTGACATTTGCGCTTCTTTTCAACAAGCAGTCATAGATGTATTAGTCCAAAAAACTATTAAAGCGGCGAAAGAATATAAAGTTAAATCAATCTTGCTTTCAGGCGGAGTTTCAGCTAATAAGCTTTTAAGAAAAACTCTCCAAAAAGAAACAAAAAAACTCAAGCTATTATACTCCCAGCCGGATTTGCAATATACGGGCGATAATGCAGCAATGACTGCAGCAGTTGGCTACTATAAATTTAAATATAAAAAGCATAAAATGCCTAATTTTGAAAGTTTGGTTGTTGACGCTAACTTACCCGTTAAAAATTGGTAAAGCGGTGGATTTCAGATAAAATTAAATAATGGAGGAACTGCCAAAGGCTTATAATCCCAAAGAAGTTGAAGACCGCATTTACAAACTCTGGGAGGAGAGCGGTTTTTTCAGTCCAGAAGGACTGTCCTCCGTAGCCTCGGCGAAGGAGGATAGATTTATTTCTCGTAAATTCGTGACAGCTATCGCCCCGCCAAATATTACCGGCGAGCTGCACATGGGCCATGCTCTTGAATTAAGTATGCAAGATATCCTAGTTCGGATGAAAAGAATGGAAGGATATAAAACTCTTTGGATCCCTGGAATCGATCATGCCGGCATAGCCGCTCAAAATGTCGTAGAAAAACAACTTAAAAAAGAAGGTCTATCAAGACATGATTTAGGCAGAGAAAAATTTGAACAGAGAGTCCAAGAATGGAAAGAAAAATACGGCACTGCGATATTAGATCAATTTAAGAAACTCGGCATTTCGGTTGATTGGTCAAGAATTAGATATACCCGAGATGAAAAATATGAAAAGGCAGTACTCGAAGCATTTAATCAATATCATAAAAGGGGATGGATTTATAAAGGGTATCGAGTGATTAATTGGTGCGTACGCTGCGGCACCGGTATTTCCGATCTTGAGGTAAAACATACTCCTGAAAAAGGAAAACTTTATTATATAAAGTACGGGCCTTTTACTATTGCTACGGCCAGACCGGAAACAAAATTAGGAGATACTGGTTTAGCCGTCCATCCTGATGACGAACGTTATAAAGATTATATCGGAAAAGATATTGAAATTGACTCAGTAGACAACGATCTCCCGCCTTCTGAAAATCCAAGACTGAAAAAAATAAAAATAAAGGTTGTTGCTGATGAAACAGTTGAAAGTCTTTTCGGCACCGGCATTATAAAGGTTACTCCGGCTCACGATTTAACCGATTTTGAAATTTCCCAACGCCATAACTTGCCTCTTATAAAAATAATAGACGAGAATGGCACCATGAACCAAAATGCCGGAAAAAGATACAAAGGACTAAAGGTTTCCGAAGTTAGGCAAAAAATAGTCAAAGACCTTGAAGAATCGGGGCTTCTGGAAAAAGTTGAAGACTACAATCACAACGTCGGAAGATGCGATCGCTGTGATTCAATCATTGAACCGCTTCCTTCTAACCAATGGTTTCTTAAGGTTTCTGAACTGGCAAAACTAGCCAAAGAAACGATTAAAAAAGAAGGGGTTAAGTTCCACCCGGACAGATGGAATGAGATATCTTTGCGCTGGCTTGAAAATATAAGAGACTGGAACATTTCAAGGCAACTTTGGTGGGGGCATAAGATACCAATAGAAGGAGAGGATGATGTTTTAGATACGTGGTTCTCTTCAGCGCTTTGGCCATTTGCTGTTTTTGGTTGGCCAGAAAAAACAAAAGACTTATCTGAATACTATCCAACAAACTTTATTACTTCGGATCGCGGAATAGTATTTTTATGGCAAATAAGAATGATTTTTTCGGGTAAGTTTTTTATGAACAAAGCGCCTTTTAGCAATATATATATTCATCCTACCGTTTTAACAAAAGATGGAAAAAGAATGTCTAAATCACTTGGAACAGGTATTGATCCGGTTGATTTGATCGAAAAATACGGAGCGGATGCCCTAAGATTTGGCCTGGCTTATCAAAATACCGGCGTTCAGGATATGAGATTTAATGAAGCTGTAATTTTAACAGGCAAAAAGTTTGCCAACAAGCTCTGGAATATTGCCCGGTATATAATGAGAAGAGTGGAAGGAGATTGGGATAGATATAAGCCGTTCTCTATTGATAAAATCACGGGATCAGAAAGTTTCGGCGGACCGATGAAAACAACAGCTGAAGAAGTTACAGAAAATATAAATCAATATCGTTTCGGTGATGCTGCACATATAATCTATGACTACATGTGGCATCAAATTGCGGACAAATACATAGAAATGTCAAAAAAAGAAAACCAAGACAATGAAGAAGAAATAAAAGAAAACCTTGTGCTTTATCTAATTAATCTTCTCAAGCTTCTTCACCCGTTCATGCCTTTCATTACCGAGGAAATCTGGAGTAAGTTGCCGATAAAAAATAAGAAACTGCTTTTAATTGAAAAATGGCCCCATTAGAAATTAGAAATTGATTTAATTATGTCTCTATCAATTTCGACAAATGTTTCATTAGTCATTCTCGGTTTCCTGCCAAGCATTGTTTGGCTCTCTCTTTTTTTGACTAAAGATCCGAGGCCTGAACCTAAATACCTCATCATCAAAGTATTCCTTTTCGGCATCATTATTGCGCCAGTAGTGGTCTTAATCGAAGCAATCATAAGCGGCGTGGCATCAGAAATTAGTTTTCTGCCCAGGGCAATGATTTTTTTCAGCTTAGCCGCTTTTGTTGAAGAATATATGAAATACTGGGTAGTCCGAAATTCAGTGGTTTCAAAGCCTGATTTTGATGAACCCCATGATTCAATAATCTACATGATCGCCGCGGCTTTGGGCTTTGCCGCTATGGAAAATATTCTGATTGCTTTTAAAATCTACCCCGAAGGATTCACTGCCACTTTGGGAGTGATCGCCCTTCGCTTTACCGGCGCCACCTTGCTCCATGCTTTGGCTTCTGGAATCGTAGGCTATTTTTTAGGACTGGCCTGGTTTTTTTATCACTTCAAAAAACAAATCATTGTTTTGGGATTGACTATTGCTTCTCTTCTGCATTTAGTTTTTAATTATCTGATTTTTCTTAACCCGGCCGTTGCCCTGCCCAGTAATACCATACTTTTACTTGGAATGCTGGTATCACTTCTAATACTTTTTGACAAATTAAAAGACCGACATCAACAAGTTATCCAGAGAGTATCCACAAAAATCTATTGACTTGAGGTTTTAATAGAATCAAAATTAAGTTAGATAAAACTTTTTAATGTTTTAATGAAAGAAGATCTTAAAAATAATATCGAGGGTCAAAACGGCATACTAACTTTGGATGTTTTCCAAAAAGATAATGAGATCATCATAAAATCGGCGATTGCCGGGGTTTCGGGAAAAGATTTGGATATTTCAATCACTAATGACACTGTTTCAATAAAAGGAACTAGAAAAGAAGAAGAAAGCGAAGAAGCAAAAAACTATTTTTATCAAGAATTGAATTGGGGGTCATTCTCAAGAACTGTAATCCTGCCGCAAGAAGTAGACGCTGACCAAGCCAAGGCTACATTGAAAAACGGGGTACTGACGATTACTTTACCAAAACTTTCAAAAGTGAAGCCCGGCCCTTGACTTCTCGCTTGGGGCCGACCCGCTGAGCGGGTCAAGTCTGCGGGATCAAGAAAATAATTAATTATAAAGTTCTTCATCCCAATGACCAAGCTCGCCCCCACACTCATTATTTGAGTTAAGGAGGCGAGCCCTCACATTCGCAATTGTGAGTGTGGGGGCGAGTAGTGAAGGGCTGCTTGGAGCCCGGATATATTGCCCCCCTTATTAGGGGGGCTTTAGTTATTTGGTGTCGGGAGGGAGAGTTGAACTCCCACGGGTTTTACCCCACAGGATCCTAAATCCTGCGCGTCTTCCAGTTTCGCCATCCCGACATTATATCTTCTCATACAAAAACAGGTTAAATCTATCAATTTTCCCGGTTTTTATCAATTTCAAATCTAATTTTCCCGATTCATCTATCGGAAAGCTTGCTGAAATTATTCTCGAGCCAAAAGCCAGTTCTTCCTTGAATTTGGGAATCAATTTTTTAACCGCTTCGGGATATAGATAAAGAAAAACGCTGTCGGCTTCTCTTAAATCCGAATTTTGAAAATCTTCTTTAAAAATGTCTATCTTTTCTTTGAGGTTCTGGTACCGGATTAAAAATCTGGATTTCCAATAAGGCCACGGCGAAATTTCGTACCCAACCGCCCTTTTGACTCTGAAATTTTTGACCGCTTCGATTAAAACCCGGCCGTCGCCCGAACCTAGGTCGTAAAAATCACCTCCGTTTTCGATTTCGGCGAACTTTAAAATATTCTTTATTGATTTTTTAGGAAGCGGGACATAAGGCGCCCCTTTGGCTTGTGAAATAAAACCGGAAGCCAAAACGAACACGGCAAACGATAGAAAAGCAATTTCAAAAACAACAAAAAAGAACAAAAAGAGAATTCTGATAATCTCCACATCGAACAAGCGGCATTCGCCGCTTGTTGTGATTTGAAGACTACTGGAAGAAGACCCTGGTAACCACTCCGGCAAGGGTCTGAAGAATAAGCCCAACGGCTATGACCACCAACGCGCCCCAGACGCCGGACCAGATTTGGGTCTTGGCCGCCTTTATTTTAGTATCGTCGCCGCCAGCCCGCATCCAAGCAATACCTCCCCAAACTATGTAAATTAATGCGGCGACCACGCCTATTATTAAGATGAATTGAGCTAGTCGCCTGACAATATTTTCAACTTCGGTCAGGGTTGTGCCCGGGACAACAGGCGGATTAACTGTCGGCAACTGGGCCAGAACCACCACCGGCAATAAAACCAGCATCGCTATCGCTGAAACAGCTGCGTATTTTTTAATTAAATTCATTTGTTTATTTTAATTTTACTTTTAGCTCCAACACTTATGGTCGGAGCTTTCGACCTAAGGTTTACAGGTTTTTTGTCCTAATCCAAACAATCCGGCTCGGCACTCCAAACCGAACTGGCAATTAGTATCCTGATTACACAAACTCCCGGGCCCGCCCAGGATCGGATTGCCGGGTATTCCAGAACCGCCAAAGAAACTTCCTGTCACCACTATATTATATATCGTCAGAATTATCACGCCAACCGCTAAAATTATAAATGCTCCGGTTATCCCGTTCCTGAACCAGCCCTTAGCGCTTTTGGCTTCGGTGTCAGACTTGGCCCAGAAATACATTATGCCGGAAATCACTATGGTAATAATGGCTAAGATTATTCCGGCGGCAATCAAAAAATTGGCAATGGAATTAAGAATATCTAATAAACCGCCTTGGGTTAAAGTCGGGCCGGGCGGCAATTGAGGCACGGTATAGTCTGGAACTAGAGCTAGATTCATTTAATTCTCTATTGGCCCGGGCCAATGCAAAACCCCATGCTTTCGCCTTCCGGAATGAAACAAGTAAACCCGCTTGGACAGCTTTGGGGCCCGGTACAATTCTGAAACGACTCCTCGGTGGTCACGCTTGGTCTTGACCCGCCGAAAAATCCTCCTTCCACGATAATCTTAATTGTCTGAATTATCACGCCAGTGGCCAAAATTATGAACACTCCGATAATCCCGTTCCGAAGCCAGCCCTTGGCGCTTTTGGCTTCGGTGTCAGACTTGGCCCAGAAATACATTATGCCGGAAATAACCAAAGTAATCACTGCCAAAGTAATCCCGGCAGTGTAAAGAAACTTGGCCGTGCTATCCAAAAGATTAGTAAGCCTTTGATAAGTGACTGGCTCGCCCAGAGGCAACTGAAAAGTTGATTGAGGCTGCTGAACTAAAAAAGCAGTTAGTAAATTTTTGATTTTTGATTGGTGATTTTTGATTGTTTTTAAAATATACATCTTCCAAGTATACTTAGCCGGCAGAAAAATTCTCTGGTCACCACATTGGCAATCGTATTTATTATCACTCCTACCCCCAAAACAATCAAAGCGCCAAGCAAAGCGTTTTTAAACCAGGCTTGAGCTTTTTTTATTGCTTCTGGACTACTGCCCGCATTCATATACATTATACCACTTATAACAATTGCAATTATGGCAAATAAAACTCCGATATTAGTCAAAAACGAACCGATAAGCGCGATAATACTGCCGAGTTCGACCAAAGTAAGGCCACGACCAGCCACTGGCGGCGGCGGAATAACTATTTGAGCGATTTCTAAAAATCTAAACATTTTGCTTGAGCCCCGCTAACAGGGGAACAATTTAAAGGAAGCAATTTATAATTTAAACCCGGCTGTAAAGCATTGGCAATCGTAGCAATAATAACATTGGCCGCCAGAATCACCAAGATGCCGACCAAAGTCCACCTTAAATTCTTGGTCGCATCAGCGACTTTGGTTTCATTGCCTCTGGCCAAGAAATACTGAATGCCGGCCCACACCAAAAAAATAACCATTATCGCAAGTACTATCCCAATCAGCCAACAAGCAAAGCCAGTAATTATGCCGGCAATGCGCTGAACCGTAAAATCTTGTATCCCCAAAAAATCGTCCATAATCTTAATCACAATTATATAAGTTAAAATAAGTAATAACCACTTTAATTATCCACAAATGAAAAAGGGAGAACAAATTGCGTTCTCCCCTTGTCGAGTTCCCATAACTTCGCGGTCAGGGACTCTTGAGTTTGACCGTGGCCGGAATCCGCCATCCCGGCAGAGTTGAGTCTTCGGTTCCCTGAAGATCAATCTCAAACTCATCGAAAGAGCCTCGGCCGTCTGGCTGAACCAGGAACACCCGAATGTCCGGCCGGTTGACTGTAGCTGTTGCCTTTTGCGCGAGCACGGCTCGCTTGCCATCAACCTCCACCACAATGACCGAGGTCGTTTCATTTATGACTTTGAAGCGAACTCCGGCCAGCCGCGGCATTGGCTTGGCAACAGTTACTTCTGCCGGCTCGACAGCAGATTGGTCTGCAGTCGGCGGCTGCGGCCGTTCAGGAACCGTCTGTGGCTGGACTAACGGCTGTTGCGACGCCTGAACTGACTGATAAACTACAACTGGTTCATACCAGCACTCGCGTTCGTGTTGACCGTAAAGGCCAACACCGCCAGCACCGACTGCGGCACCGCCGACAACCGCGCCCGCGTTGCGAGTCCAGATAGCGGCTGAACCACCACCTGCCAAGGCGCCCAAACCCATATCAGCGAACCGATGCCCGATAGACATCGGCCTGCACACGAGTTGCTGACCGGGGTAACCGTAAGGCTGCCACTGGCCGGCCAGCGACCAAATCATGGCCTGATTGCCAGCCACGACCCGCGCCGCCTCGTTTCCGCCAAACGGCGAAAACCCTCCGAAACCGCCGAACCCCCACTGGGCAGAAGCCTCACCTCGCCCAAACAGAACTCCCAAAATTACAATGAAAAGAACTTTCTTCATCCCTCACCTCCCTAGAACGAGCGAATGCTCGTTCGGGCTATGGCCCGTGGGCTCGCCCATTAGGGCGATCAATTCACAAATCGAATTGATTTAGCCAATACCTCTATTCTACTAAATTATTTAAAACTTGTCAAACCACCCTTGAATTATCTTACACGTGTAAGATAATTCAAGGGTGATGGCGTTTGGACTGAAGTTGAAACGGATGAATAAAAACTTCAAACGTCCAAAAACCACTTTTGAAAACATAATTCTTAGTATGCTGCTGTGCCGCAAAAATCACTCAAAGGATATAGAATATTTTTTAAAAACCTCTCGCGGCTTTTTGCACCCAAACTTTCTCAAAAAACAGGCGGCGGAATTGGGGGTTGGGGCTCTACTGAAAAAGTTTTTATAAAAAATTAAAAGGCCGTTTCCATGTTTCCACGAAAACGGCCCTGAAAGAACGATCGCTAACTTTTCGGTTAGCCGGGCGGATAGGCTCTGACAATCACCTCCTGCCCTTTTGGTCCGGAAAACCTCCGAATCCCTCCTTTGATTCCGTACCACTTGGTGATTGGACCGACTGTCCCGTCATCATAGTAGACTTTGGCTTCAGGAGAACCTTCAAAGTAGTAGTTCCAGCCCGCTGGAACCATGCCTGGTCTAAGAAACTCTTCAGAAACTGTTTCATCTCCGAGGAGCTTGGCTCTGACGATTTCTCTTCCCGGCTGCGGCTGAACCTGAACTCCGGGAATCTGAACCTGACTCACTGCCTGCACTGCTCGCCCTGGCATCTGCCGCACCCTCTCTCTTCCGCCGAAGAAAAAGATGACGGTAATCATGACGATGCCAAGAGTCAGCACTGCCGCAAATCGCGCCGCCCACCGGTTCTGCCACCCAAACATCCACCTAAGGGTTAGAAAGACACCAAGGGTGGATCCGAGAAGAATCAATACCCCGATCAACTCGGGATCATTCCACGCCGGAACGAACGTCAGGTAAAGCCCGATGAGCATTTCTCCAAAAACTACAAGGAGAAGCCACTTGTAGATGACACGGGCCCGCGATATCGCCGCAAGCGTCCCTGCTATCAATGGAAATATTAACAGCAGGATAAAGAACGCGACGAGCGGCACCATTGCGACTGTCGCGGTCACCCAAGCCATACCAGCGTATGCGACTGCAAGTACCACGAACGGCCAGATCAGAATGGCAAGAAGCACCAACCTGATCGTCCAGCGGAGTGCCGGCGCCGCGATATTCCAGAGAGCGCGAATGACGCGCAACAACGCTTGAAAAGTAGCCATCACCGCGCCTCCTTTCCTTCCAGCTGATCGGCAAGCCGATTGAGTTGTCGAGCCAACTGCTGGTCGGTTTTTCTTGATCCTCGAACCACGGCTCCGCCAGCCTTGGCAAACCCGATGAAAAGATTGTCGAACCGATCTTGCATCTTCTGCCAGTCGATCGAAACCTTCTCCGGCTTTGCTGGCTCCGCCGCTTTCCTGGCTTCCTCGATGACCTTAAGAAGTTCTCGCCGAAGCTCGAAATCCAGCTTGACCTTCTCGAGTTCGACTTTCGGATCAGCCGCCTTCTCAATTCGTTTGGCAGCTTCCGAATAAAATCTATCCATCCAGTCCTGAGCGGCCTTGACTCCTTTCGGTCCCATAACCGCAAAATCACCAACATCGGTCAGTTTCTCTACAACGTCGCCAAGAGGACCCATCCCTCTGGCTTTAGTTTCAGCCCAGCCCTTGAAAACGCCAAACACTCTCTCGAAGAATTCGCTCTTCAAAGGGCTGTCGTCGGGTATAATCGCCCACCATTTCTGAGCAACTTTGCGAAGTTCCGGATCCAACACGCTAAGTAGCGTGTTGATATTAAATAATGCGGTCTTTGCCATCTTGTCCTCCTTGCGACGAATCGCGTAATGACAAATCAGTCCGGAAAATTAGGGGTGTTCTGCGTTGAATCTTGAGTTCAGGAGACACCCAGGTTTTACCCTTGTCCCTTTCGACAACATACGCTTCCCTCATCCTCTCCCAAAGCGAAGGCCTAATAATCCTGACTGGCTTTTCTTCTTTTGTAGGCTTCGGTTGTTCTCTCGCTGGCACGTCGACAACTGTCTTTTCCGCGTCCAAGTCATCTGGCAGAAAGAAAGTCACCCGCCTTGGGTACTCGAAGTAGGCGAGGCAAACGACGACGATTCCCCAGTTCTTTATCTGTGAAGGAAAATCGCCGGTGGCGTCACCGAAAACAATCCCTCCCTGTTCAAAGTCCAAGACAGAGATTCCTCCGTCTTCGGGCTTGCCGTCCTTCCCGATCCTTTGCAGAACAACCTCCAACCTGGAAAAACGCTTGTAGGTATGGAGGACTTTGATCTGGCGCGGCTTAGTGGGCTCGACTTGCTTTAACGACTGCTTTGCCTCCTTGAGCTGCTTCTCCGCCTTGACCCGCTCGGTCTTAGCCTTGACGCTAGCAGTCTCCTTCTCATCGCGGGTCGGCTCCTTCTCTTGAACTATCAACTTTCTCTTTTCAGAAGCAACCCTTGCCCGTTCGAGTCCAGTCCGTTCGCGTCCAAGCGCTTCTTCTTCTGGCTTGGCTGGCTTCGGCAACTCCGGCACAGTAATCATCTTCTGCACCGGCAGCCGATCGCCGATGTATACAACCACGAGGTAGTGATGGCCGGGCAAAAGCCCAACCAAAGGGGAAGTGCCAAAACCATTCTGGATTCTCGCCGGATATCCAGCTGGCGGCTCTTGCCCTTTTTCATAAACCGAAACTCCAACTTCCTTTGGCCTCCCTCCTTCCCACCATCCGGTCAACTTAATCCGAAGGGTGGTTGAGTAGGTTTTGTCGGCGGCCAGCTCAAGCGAATCCCAAAAGAATTCGAGAACCGGCTCGCCGCCTTTCTTCTTCCGGTCTTCAGCCATACATCCTCCTCGTGGTTTGAAATTGAATTGTTAAAACTCCGATTTAAGCCAGAATTGGCCTAAACCGAAGCACTTTTTCTGATAGCTTTCACTATACATCACTAAATAGTATTTGTCAAAAGTGCAGTTTTAATATGCCATAGCATCTTAAAACGTAAATTGTATTTTAAAAACAAAAGATTAACAAAAAATTAAGGAGTTGGTGGCCCACCTAAATTAAGAATGCTTTTTATAAGAGTGAAAAATCCCTGCCCTATCAAGATAATGGCTAAGCCTACTACCGCGTACCATAAAGCTTTGTGAGCCGTGGCGACTTTTTCTTTACTGCCGCCTGAAGTCAGATACAAAAGCCCGGCGTAGATTATTATTATCACCGCAATGGGTATGGCTATCTGAAAAAGAAACTTACCAATGGCTTTGGCTAAATCAATAAGAGACTTGGCGGCAATCGGATTTATAATTTCAAAATCAAAGCCTCCAGGTTCAGTTCCTCCACCAGGTTCTGTACCGCCGCCAGTCGTAGAGTTGAAAATCGTTCCTGAAGCAATATAGCCACTGGCTGTAGAAATAACGTTATAACAAAAAGTTGCGTTAGAACCGAGCCCTGAAATGTTAACACTGTGATTAGTTACGGCAGTATTATTAATCGGTGTATAGTTTATGGCCTGGCAGTTGCCTCCTAAAACAGGCCCCCAATGAACTTGAGAAGTAGCCGGAACATTCGTATTCCAAGTAATCATCACACTTGAATTTGTGGTATTTGCTTTTTCATTACTAATACAAACAGGGGCATTGCATTGTTGAGCTTGAGTATCTTCTATTTTAAAAACTAAAAAACCGGCAAAAGAAACGATAATTACGAAAATTGATATTTTTATTTTTCTACTCACGATATGAATCCTGGGTTAATTTTATCATTGTTTTGAATAAAAGAAATCCCCACCAAAAACATTCAAATCTATCGTGTTTCTGGTGGGGATGGTTGAGCATGTCTTTTCCGCCACATCCTCCATAGGTAAAAACCGACAGCGCCTACAGATACAATAACTAACCCCGGTAGCCACCATTGATCGCCGTCCTTCTCAACACCTCCAGCCTCTGACTTTTTGCAATCCTGAGGACAAGTAGCAGCGTCTTCCCCATAAAAAGAATCGCAGACACTATCCAAATTGCAAGTGGCCAGATAGGAGATGTCGTATTCGAGAATCAGGGTATTGGCCGGGTTATAGATTTTCAACTTTGCCCCGGTCGGAGAGTACGGCAGCCGAAGGCCAGTTTCGCCCTGGTCGAGAATCTTGGAACCGCCAAGAGACTTTCGCAGAGACGGAGAATCTGGATCTGAAAATATCTCAGGCCTCGGATCAAATTTAACCGAGTGCAGAATATTATCGTTTTTATCCAGCACTTCGATCCTGAAATCGCCAAGCCTGAAATCACCACTCGGGTCACCTGTTTTCCCTGGCAGGATTATCACTTTTCTGTCGAGATTTCGGTCAAAAGACAACTGACCGTGATCGTAATACAAGTAAATCTGGTAGACATCGGCTTTAGCCGAATTTGCTCCGAGTAAGACCAATGTTAAAACCAATAAAATCATCTTGATTCTGAAAATCGCCATGTCAAACCTCCTTAAATTGTAATTGTTCCGTTTATAACTATACATTTTTTATAATAATCAGTCAATATCATGATCTTTTTATTTTTCTTTCAGGGTATAAATCTCTGAATAATTTGTTTATCAACGGGACCGAATTGATTGTATGGAATATGGTTATCGCGCATTATGTCATTCTCGGCATCCCGCTTCCAGCCCGTCTCCGGCCCTTGGTTATTACAGCCATTGAAACACGAAATTAAACCACCGGGACAAGAGCCAAGATTACAATTATTCGGCTGTGGTTTTATTATAGGTTTCGGGTAAGGAAGATCATACCAGTATTCATCTGTAAGACCAGCAAAAGCATGGGCTAATTCATGCACTAAGGTTGTTACCAGCTTATCTCTGGTTATAGTAACTCTTTTTCTGGCAAAATTTGACCAACTCATAAAGGCATCATTTCCACCTAAGCATCTACCAATATATACTGAGACATTTGAAGAAGAACATGCATTAGAATTTATTGTGTCAGACCTCAATAATGAAAACTTAGAACTACTAAAAGGCGGAAACCGTGTGAGTGCTTCCTGATATTGATTTATAGTAGATACCCAGAAAGAATTCATATCGGAAGCAGTCCAATTTTCACTGCAGATATTGTCTTCTGCATCGTGTAAATTATTGCCGGCTATAAATACAACTCTAATCGGACCATTACCCGCCACGTTAATACATTGAGATGTTGTCGTTAACGGATACTGAGAACTTCTGGCAGTATAATTATTCGCTGTAGATACGGCTCGGACATTATAAGTATGCCCCTGCTGAAGATTATTTATAGTGAGCGAGTGATTGCTAACTAAACTATTATTTACGGGCGTTGTCGCTAGGCCGTAAGTTGCTGACACATATTCAGCCTGAGACGTTGATGGTATATTTGTCGTCCAAGTAATGGTGGCGCTGTTTGGAGTAATATTAGTTAAAGCAACATTTGAAATTACCATTGTAGCTCCACTGCCTCCGCCGCTACTTCCTCCGCCAGAAGACCCGTCGCCTGCATCTCCGGCGCAGGTCGTGGTGCTGATATGGGTATGATCAGTTTCAAATTTAATAAAACCAAAATTGCATTCACTTCTGACGGCGCTTAGCCGATTGAATAATTCCTGTTCCGAGATGCCGACAGCATTAAAATCAACTGCTTGAGCACCAGTTGTTCCGCCTGCTCCGCCGTAATGACAGGAATTAATTAAATGCGCGCAGGCCCCGCAAACTGGATTGCCTCGAGTGTAATTGCATAGAACATTTGAATTATCAGTTTCGTAAGTGTAAACCTGGCTTTGGTCTATAAAATTGTTTAGCTGGGAATTAACGCAGGAAATCAATTGATTTAATTCTGGCGCATTGGTTGGACTCGACGGGACGCCGTATTGCGCCGCCAACGCTGACGGATTAGAACATAAAGCACTCGGCGGCGGACCGCCAGGAGTAATTACTTCGTCTTTGCAAGTAAATCTAAACCAGCTTCCTTTTGCTTTATCCGGACCGAATGACTGGATAAAAGTATTGACTATCATCCACGAAGCCAAAATTATCACCAAGCCCCAAAAAGTATTTTTAAAAATCGTAGTGCCCATCGCATAAAATTTTTGATTTGCTCCGGCAAGAACAATCATTAGCCCGGCAGCAATGAATAAAACTGCAGCCACAGGCGGAACAATGCCCTCTAAAATAAAAAGGATAACATTATCGGCTAAACGAAAAAGGTCGCACCGGGTACACGGAGTAGGATTTGCAGAAGTTCCACAGGGCACTAACGGCCACCATGAAGGAGCGGCGAAAACGCTGTTAGAATGTAGTAAGTAGAAAGTAGTAAGTAGAAGTAAAAAGAGTAATAATTTTACGGCTGATTTTTTACGATTTTTTCGTTTCATAAAATTCTCTTATAAATTCTACTCACTACTTACTAAATTCTACTTTCTATCTGCGCTGCATCAGCACCGTGACTTTATCTTCGGCGGCTCTTAAAGCTTCTGGTACGGTTGCTCTTCTAAAAACCACATTCTCAATCATCTCGGCGAAAATTTGCTCAATGGCTAACGGATCAACTTGATACCAGCTCCGGGCTGATAAAGCTTGAGTTGCAAAAACTCCCAAATCCGGATCAGTTTTTTGGGAATCAATCAAATCGCGTCTGGCCGTGGGCCGCAAAGATTTACGAAGATACGGCAAGGCACCATCCCGCGAAGCAAGGTGAACCAAAAACTGCCAAGCGGCTTTCTTATTTTCCGAAGCAATTGAAACCGCCGGCCCAAAATAATTGGCGTAGTCAACCCGAGTCGAAGCATCTTTGACTTGGGGCATCAAAGCCACATCAAAATTTAATCTGGGCGCTTTTGATTTAATCACTGGAATCTGATGAGAATAATTGAACATCATGGCCGCCCGTTCAGTCACGAATGCATCAATCGAATAAAACAAATTATTGTTCCAGGTGTAAATAATTTTAGCCGGGTTGGCGAAATCAGTATAGTATTCCAAAGCCGCCTCCCCGACTGGCTCAAAACCGATTGAGTTGGCAAAGGCCGCTTCATTTCTTGCCCGATCAACCATTTCCACCCCGCTTTGAATCATCAAAAGACTCAAAATATCGGTTGAACGATTAACGTTTCTGGCTAACCCAATGGCCGCGCCAGATTTTTCAATATTGCCCCGATTATCAATCTCGGTTAAAATTTTAACCGCTTCATTAAACTCATCCCAAGTTTTCGGAGGTTGACTGATTCCGGCTGAATTAAATAAATCCTTATTATAATACAAAGCCAAGGTATCGACATAGAGAGGCAGACCATAAATTTGGCCATTATCAATTAAATCATTCTGGACCACATCAACGAAATCTTGCTGAAAGTTAAAAAGTTTAAAGTTTAAGTCTTTGTCGTTTTGATCAAGGGAGGCAATTTTATCTTTATGCTTTGGCAGCCAGCTCGATTGAATCATAAAAATATCTGGTCCGCGGCCAGAAGCTAAAGCATTTATCAACGCTTTTTCATATTCTTCAAAAGGAAAGGGAACATACCGAATATTTATATCGGGATAAATCCGGCGAAAACTCCTGATAGTTTCATCAAAGGCCGAGGGTTCGTCAAAAACACCCCAGAATTCAAGCTCAATTCTTTTAGAACGATTATCCCCTATCCCTCCCAAAACAAGAAAAAACAGTAAAATAAAAACTCCGACTATTAAGACGCCGACAATAAGATAAAGTTTATTGGTAGTCATTTATGGAACATCATCCCAAAATGATAAACATCAATCACTATATCTTTTTCATAAACTAGGTCTTCGCTTGAAGCCAAGCTAAGAATGATTTCCTTGGGAGTCCTGTATTCGTCTGGCGGTCCCAAACCGCCAGTCCCTTTCTCCCAATCGATTATAACCATTTTCTTTGATGGCATTAATATTCTTTTTGCTTCTCTGATCACTCTTATTTTTTGGTCATTTTGGAAAAGGACGTTTTTAATCAAAACAAATTCTTGGGAATTGTCAGACAAAAAAGTGCTGCCGAGAACCTCGAGATTAGCCCTGACTATATGAATATTTTTGACATCAGCGCTTACTCCCCTCACCCTGACCGTTTCCAGAGCCGATTCCAAAACATCGACAGCGGTAACCACCCCTCCGTCGCCAATCATTTTAGCCATTTCAACCGTAAAATAACCAGAACCTGAACCTAAATCCGCTATTTTCATCCCGGGTTCAAGTCCAAACTGGCTAATAATATTTTTTAAATCAAAAGTTTGATTCGTTAATTTAGAACTTAAATCAAGCCCAACTAAAACATTTTCCATTAACCTAATTATACTACAACCACTGAAGCCACTCCATCACCAGAGTCCATCTTCATCACTCTCACCCCTTGGGTCGCTCGGCCCAGAACCGATATGCTTTTTAATTCAGTCCTGATAATTTGTCCTTTCTTGGAAATGACAATGAGCTCTTTCTGCTCTGGATCAACAATTTGAGCGGAAACTATTTTCCCGGTTTTGGAAGTGACTTTGGCCGCCTTAACTCCTTTGCCGGCCCGCCTCTGGATTTTAAAAGCTTTAAGGTCAGTTCTTTTGCCATAACCGTTTTCCATTATTACCAAAAGCTGGTGTTTGGCTAAAGTCTGATCTGTAATTACTTCGGTCCCAATAACATAATCGTTTTTTGAAAGCTTGACTCCGGTGACGCCGGCTGCATTGCGCCCCATCCCCCGCACATCTTTTTCTTTAAAACGGATCGAACTGCCTTCATTGGTAACCAAAAGTATCTCGTCGCTGCCCGAAGTAAGTCTGACCCAATTTAGAAAATCGCCCTCATAAAGCTTGATGGCAATCAGGCCGCTTCGCCTGATATTGACGAACTGATCAACTTCAACTTTTTTAACTACGCCGTCACGAGTGGCCATAAAAAGATATTTTGCTTCTTTCGCTTTGGCTTTCGGAACTCGAACCACGGCCGTGATTACTTCCTGCGAAGAAATATTCAAAAAATTAACTATTGATTTGCCGCGGCTCACCCTTGAAGATTCTGGCACCTCATAGCCCTTAGTTTGGAAAACTTTTCCGGAAGCGGTAAAAAATAATAAATTGTCATGGGTATTAGCCAAAAAGAAATGGCTGACAATGTCTTCTTCTTTTGTGGTCATTCCAATTAAGCCTTTGCCGCCGCGTTTTTGAATCCTCAATTCGGATGAGGACATCCGCTTAATGTAGCCCGAATGGGTCAAAACAAATAAAGCGTCTTCTTCCGGCACTAATTCTTCTTCGCCGATTTCTTTCAAAGCGCCTCTGACTATTTTGGTTTTTCTTGCATCCCCGTATTTTTGCTTGAGTTCTTCGAATTCATCTTTCATTAATTTTAAAATTTTCTTGGGGCTGGCTAACAATTCTTCTAAGTAAACAACAAGCTGTTTTTTCTCCTTGAGTTCGTCTTCAATCTTTTTTCTTTCCAAACCAGCCAAAGCCTGCAATCGCATCTCCAAAATGGCGGTAGTCTGAAGTTCGGTGAATTTGAATTTTTTGATTAAGTTATTAAAAGCATCCTCGCGGCTTTCCGATTTTTTAATAGTGGCGATTATTTCGTCAATATGATCAAGGGCTTTTTTCAATCCTTCCAGAATATGGGCCCTGGCTTTGGTTTGAGCCAAATCAAATTTAGTCCGCCGAGTGATAACATTTTTTCGATGTTCAATAAACTTTTCAAGAATGGTTTTTAAAGAAAGGGTCTGGGGCTGGATGCCGTCAAGCAAGGCCACCATATTGAAGTGATAAGTTTTTTGGAGATCAGTGTATTTAAAAAGCTGATTCAAAACTTTCCGGGGGGAAGAATCCTGTTTCAGTTCAATTACAATTCTCAAGCCTTCCCGATCAGACTCGTCGCGCAAATCCCTTATGCCTTCGATTTTTTTGTCTTTGACTAAATCGGCAATCTTAATAATCAATTCGGCTTTATTAACTTGATAAGGGATTTCAGTAACGATAATCCGATAAGTCTCTTTCCCCTCGACCTGAGCTCGGGACGAAGGTTTATTCTCTTCGATATCAACCTTGGCCCGGCTGACCACCGGACCGCGGCCCGTAGCATAAGCATTTAACAAATCTTCTCGGTTATAAATTATCCCGCCGGTCGGGAAATCAGGGCCTTGGATAAAATTTACTAATTCTTTATTGTCGGCTTCGGGATTATCAATCAAATGAACTAAACCATCTAAAACTTCGGTAATATTATGAGGCGGGATATTAGTCGCCATTCCCACGGCAATTCCGAAAGAGCCGTTTAATAAAAGGCTTGGAACGCGTGACGGCAAAACTACTGGTTCTTTTCTCGTGGCATCGTAGTTATCGACAAAATCGACGGTCTCTTTTTCAATATCAATCAAGAGCTCTTCAGCGACCGAGGTCATCCTTGCCTCCGAATAACGCATCGCAGCAGCAGAATCTCCATCAATCGAGTTATGAACAAAAATTCCTGAAGCCAGAGCAAAGTTATGAGTTTTATCAACTGTTAAATCATAAACATCTCGTTTCTCTTCTAAAAATCTAACTTCTAGAACTTTGTGATTATACTTCTGGGCCTGGCTGACAATTTCTTTGAAATCTGAAAAATATCTCAAAACATTATTTATATTTGGGGTCCCGTTATTAGCTCTGTTTTTTTCATAAGTCTCTGGGGTTAGTTCATAACCCTGATCTAATAAATTTTTAGCATGCCTCAAAATCTTTGATTTTATCACCTGTTCCTTGTACCCGGCTTTTTGCCATTTTTTTCTCAGAGACACGGCTGCTTTTTTTGCCAGTCTTTTCATAAAGTCGGGTTGCTCTTTCAATCGTTGCAGATTTCTTTCTTTTGTCGCTTGGGATATTTTTTTTCTGAATTCCGGGATTTCCCACTGCTTTCTGGCTTTTTCAGAATGAATCTTCTTCATCTCTGGATTGCTCCATAAAACTTTCGCCATCCGGCTAAAATGGTTTTGGGGGTATTTCGCTCTATACTGAGGGTCTCGCCATAACTTTTTTGCAAATTTTGTTTGCCTTTTTCTATACTCTGGATTTTCCCATTGTTTTTTAGATGACTCACTTATATACTCGCGATGCTCGGGATTGGCCCATAACTTCAAAGACCATTCTCTAGTCAAGTCGGTCATTTTTTTTCTATAATTTTCATCTTGCCACTTTATCTTCAGCTCCTTTGATTTCAATTTACTCATGAGCTTCTGATAATCTGCTCGTTGCCATGTCTTTTTCAATGTTTCACTCGAAACTTTTCTCATAAATTCTTTATACTCCGGATCTGACCATAGTTTTTGTATTATTTTGTGGTGTTTTTTTCTAAACTCCTTGCTTTTCCAAAGTTTTTCGTTTAATTTTCTTGCTCTTTCGACAAATAAATGCCGGTTTTCATTTATGTACTTTTCTCTTCCTTCGGCCAGTTTTTTAACATATTCAGGGTCATTCTTATGCCTTTCTGCAGACATTTGATAATGTAAAACCCAATGATCTTTCCACTGCATTCTTTTAATGTTATCGGGATTATTGTTTAATTTATTGAAATCCAAGTGGTGGCGAACTTTCCCGTCGCTTTTCTTATAGACTCCGTTTTCAACGTTAAATTTGTCGGCTAATCGATGAGTCCAATCCCAAATATTTTTAAACGGCTGCCAAATCATTCTGTATCCGACGGCATTTTTGTCGTCTTCCTTAGTTGATAGTCTAAAGTAAACCGGCATTAACGAATCACCATTTTTAAGATTTTGGGCCTCTTTGTAGCTACCGTCTCGCAACGTAAAACGGTGGCTTGGAGTGCATTTTATTTTTTCGCCGTTGTCCAAAATGACTTCAACCAGTTTTGCATCTTTTTTTGTCAATCTTGGATTTTTAATTTCTGCAATTTCTATAGATTTCGTCTGATGATTAAACGTATAAGTATGATTTTTCTTTCCACTTTTATATTCTTTAACTAAATCAATAAAAGATAGTTCTCTTCCATCGGTTAATGAAATCTTTGTATCTCCCGTAAAACAGCCCCAGTTGCCTTGACCGTCAATCAATGGATAGCGCAACGAAAAATCTTGGGCCATCCGGACCATAGCTTCATACACCGGTGCGTCTCCATGAGGATGGTATTTCCCTAAAATTTCACCCACTACACGAGCCGATTTTACAAACTTAACATTGTGCCTCAAGCCCATTTCGTTCATCGCGTAAAGAATTCTCCTCTGAACCGGCTTGAGTCCGTCTCGGACATCGGGCAGAGCGCGCGAAATAATTACGCTCATCGCGTAATCCAAATACGACTCCCTCATCTCTTGGGTTATTTCTCGTTGTTTTATTTTTCCGATTTCAGACAAAATAAATCAACTTACAACTATACAACCTGCAACTTTAAAGTCGTAAGTTGTCAGTCGTTAGTTGTTGGTTTATTCCGAAACTGGCAATAATCTCGGCTCTATCTTTTTTACTCCGGTTCTCTCTTCTAAATTACTCCCAACGTCACCCTCCTGTTTTTTAAAGGCCGCCAAACCGAATAGATTAAAAATTTCCGCCCTTAAATCATCAAGGCCTTTGCCGATTGTGGTAATAGGGGATTCTTGTTTTGCGGTTTCCAGCTCTTTTGAAGGATCTAACAAAAAGGTGAGTCTTTGCTGAAACGATTGAATCCAGATAAAAATAACCAATGAAAAAACAATAAAAACCGAAAGCCACATGAATATGGCGCGAATATGGGACGGCTGTCTTCTTATTTCTTTTAGCATTTTAAAAGGTAAATAAAACTAATCTCATCTCCTCGGCCGGCAGATTCTTTTTTTGGATTTTATATGACTTCTCTGCTTTTTCCGGAGTCAAGCTCATCTCTTTTAAAAATTTCTCTGGACCTTCAATGTCAACTTTCAAGCCCGATATTTTGTAATGCATCGGAATCGCGATTTTCGGCTCGATTTGAGAAATCGTCTCAACTGCTTCTTTATAATTTATCGTGTAAACGCCGCCGGTTGGAATCATCAGAATATCAACATCACCAATTTTTTCTATTTGCTCCTCCGTCAAAGCGCTCTGGCCGAAATCACCCATATGGACGATAACCAAGTCTTCCATTTTTATCCTATAGATTGTATTCAACCCTCTTTCCTGGCCTTGGCTTTTATCGTGGAATGACTGAATCCCTTTTATAAAAACACCTTTTACTTCATATTCACCCGGGCCTTTTATTAAAAGCGCGTCTTTTGGCAGGCCTTCTGTATTATTATGATCATAATGCTCATGGGAAACTAAGACAATGTCGTCTTTAATTTTGGGCGGCCTTAATCCGACTTCCGGGGAAAACGGGTCAATCAAAATCGAGACGTCCTTACTTTCAAGCCTAAAACACGAATGCCCATACCAAGTGATAACCATGTCTTAATCATAACATTAGAATTATTAATTTTCAACGAAAAACTTGAAATTTTCTCAAAATAAAGATACTATTGAAAACTGCTATGGAAACCCAGTTTAACCTACCAGAAACAAACGGCTTAAATACTAAAAAACTGATGAAAGAGCTTCTGGGCAAGTTTAATTTCTCTTTGCCTAAGAAAGGTGCAGTTTTAGACGGCGAGATAACAAATATTTCTCTTTTAAGCATTCTCGTTGATCTTGGATCTTTTGGCGCCGGGATAGTTTATCCCCGAGAATTTTACGATGACCCTGAAAAACAAAAAAACTTGAAGCCGGGGCAAAATGTAAAATTAGTCCTCCTGAATTTAGAAAATGAAGAAGGCTTAAGAGAATTATCCTTAAAAAGAGCCCAAATGAAATCAGCTTGGCAGGAAGTAAAAGAAATCTATGAAAATGGAGAAATAATTGCGGTTAAAATAGCCAATCTAAACAAAGGAGGATTGATTGCCGAAGTCAGAGGCATCCAGGCTTTTATGCCTTTGAGCCAATTAGCCGAAGAGCATTATCCCAAAGTTGAGAATGGAAACATTCAGGAAATTGTCAGAATTCTGCAGACTTATCGAAACCAGGAATTTAAAGTAAAAATAATCGATGTTGATGAATCACAAAATAAATTAATCATTTCGGAAAAGGCGGCCAAGCAAACCTTAGAAAAAGAAAAGTTAATTCAGTATAATGTCGGGGACATACTCGAAGGAGAAATTACTGAAACGACCGATTTCGGGGCTTTCGTAAAACTGCCGGATGGCTCGGAGGCTCTGATTCCAAAATTGGAAATAGGCGAGGGTAAAAATATGCAGGAAATTTTAAAGACCGGGGAAAAAATCAAAGCTAAAATCATCGAAGTCTCCCCGAATAAAATCGTCCTCTCTTTAAAAGCCCTCGAATTGTCGTAGAAGATGAAAAATATTATCAAATACATCTTGCTTGTTTTTATTTTACTGCTGACGCTGTCTGGAATAGCGGCCCTTTTGAATTCAGTTGATCATGATCAAGAAATTTCTTTGAGCCAACTGGTCCAAAAGATTAACTCTGGCCAAGTTAAAGAAATCTTTATCCGAAATGACAACCTTGAAATAACTTTAGCTGACGGGACAAAAGAAAAAGCAAAAAAAGAATTCGGCACTGCCTTAAGCCAAACTCTTCAAAGTTTTGGCGTTGATCAAGAAAAACTCTTAGAAGTCGAGATAAAAGTTGAAAACGATGACAGTATTGTTTCGGCAGTTCTTAATTCTCTGCCTTTTATCCTTCCTTTCCTTTTGATTATCCTTTTATTCTGGTGGATGATGCGCCAAGCTCAAACCGGAGCAATGCAGGCTTTTCATTTTGGCCGGTCAAAAGCAAGACTATCCAATGCTTCAAGCGACGGCAAAAAAATTTATTTTAAAGATGTCGCCGGATTAAAAGAAGTTAAGGAAGAAATCCAGGAAGTGGTTGAATTTTTAAAAGACCCTAAAAAATTCCAAGGCTTGGGAGCTAAAATTCCAAAAGGCGTTCTCCTTGTCGGCCCCCCGGGAACTGGGAAAACAATGCTGGCCAAAGCCGTGGCCAACGAAGCCAGGGTGCCATTTTATTACGTTTCTGGGTCTGAATTCGTGGAACTTTTTGTCGGTGTTGGAGCGAATCGAGTCCGTGATACTTTTGATATAGCCAAAAGAAATGCCCCTTCAATTATCTTTATTGATGAGATTGACGCCATCGGCAGGCATCGGGGCGCGGGATTGGGCGGGGGCCATGACGAAAGAGAACAAACCCTGAATCAAATCCTGGTAGAAATGGACGGGTTTGCCACTGATGAAAAAGTAATAATCTTAGCCGGCACAAACCGACCAGACATTTTAGACCCAGCCTTGCTTCGGCCGGGTCGCTTTGACCGAAAGGTAATCTTAGACTTTCCTTCGATTTCTGACCGTGAAGAAACACTGAAAATCCACGCCCTTGATAAACCCTTAGCCAAAGATGTTAATATCAGAATTATTGCCCAAAGAACTCCCGGCTTTTCCGGCGCTGATTTAGCCAACCTCATTAATGAAGCGGCAATCTTGGCGGCCCGCAAAAACCAAAAAGAAATTTTTCAAATCAACCTGATTGAAGCAATTGAAAAAGTGATGCTCGGCCCAGAAAGAAAAAGCCATGTCTTAAACGAAAAAGAAAAAAATATCACCGCTTACCATGAAGCCGGCCATGCCCTTGTCGCGAGCTCGCTTAAAAATATGGATCCAGTAAATAAAATTTCGATTGTCTCCCGGGGCCGGGCTGGCGGCTATACCTTGAAACTCCCGTCTGAAGACAAGCATTTGAGAAGTAAGAGAGAATTCGAATCTGAATTGGCTGTTTTACTTGGCGGTTATACGGCCGAGAAAATAATTTTCAAGGACACGACCACCGGCGCCTCAAATGATCTTAAAGTCGCTTCCGAACTGGCAAGGCGTATGGTCACCGAATTCGGAATGTCGGAAAAACTGGGACCGATAACTTATGGAGATAAAGATGATATAGTCTTCCTCGGCAAAGAACTTTCTGCAGAAAAAAATTATTCTAGCGAAACCGCCTACTTAATTGATCAGGAAGTCAAAAAATTCATCTCCGGGGCTTTGAAAATGGCAAAAAATATTCTTAGCCAAAAATTGCAAATTTTGCATAAAATTGCTAAAAAGCTAGTAGAAAAGGAGACTTTAGAGCAAGAAGAGTTTTACGGCCTTTTGGGCGCGTAGAGACTGGGGATGTAGCTCAATTGGTAGAGCAGTCGCCTTATACGCGAAAGCGTGGAGGTTCGAGCCCTCCCATCCCCATTGGGCAGTTAGTTCAGTGGCAGAACGCTTTCTCGACACGAAAGAGGCCGCAGGTCCGATTCCTGCACTGCCCATTTGGGAAATAATATGGATAAAATCCAGCAATTCAATCAAAAATATAATACGCGCGAAATTCCCGAAATCCAGCCTGGTTGGACAATTAAGATTTTCCAAAAGATAAAAGAGGGCGGCAAAGAAAGAGTGGCTCCGTTTGAAGGAATTGTAATTGCAAAAAAACACGGAAAAGAAGTTGGAGGGACTTTTACGGTTAGGAAAATAATCTCTGGAGTCGGGGTTGAAAAGATTTTCCCGATTCATTCGCCGACCATTGAAAAAATAGAAATTGTTAAAAAAGCAAAAGTAAGACGAGCGAAATTGTATTATCTTAGAGAAAAGAGCAGAAAAGAAACAAGGAGAAAGTTAAAAGCGATTTAATTTTGCGGACGTGGCGGAACTGGTTTACGCAGCAGCTTGAGGTGCTGTGCCTTGCAAAAGGTTGAGGGTTCGAATCCCTCCGTCCGCATTTGGAACTTCGGGCAGTTAGTTCAGTGGCAGAACATCCGGCTTACATCCGGAAGGTCGCAGGTTCAATCCCTGCACTGCCCATTAATTATGTATCTCGTCAAACTTCTCGCCAAAAAAGAAGTGGCCGAAAAAACAACGGCCTTCTTTTTTGAAAAGCCGAAAGGTTTCAAGTTCGTTCCGGGGCAGTTCATCGAAATTTATTTGGCTAAAACCCTGACTCATGAGTTTTCAATCGCCTCTTCACCAAAAGAAAAAGAATTAATGATTGCAACCAGAATGAGGCCGTCGGCGTTTAAAAAATCGCTGAATAAACTGAAAATAGGGAACCAAGCAAAGATAGGCGGGCCGTTCGGTCAATTCGTTTTGCATAAAAACAAAAAAATCCCGGCCGTATTTTTGGCCGGCGGAATCGGAATCACGCCCTTCCGCTCAATGATAAAGGACCACCTGAACCGCAAGATAACTCTTTTTTACTCAAACCGAAGAGAAAAGGATGCTACTTTTTTAGAAGAACTTAAAACCTTACAAAATAGGAACTTTAAATTAACCCCTTTAATGACTAAGAAAAATGGAAAACACATCGACCAGAAAATGATAAAAGATAATGTAAATGGATGGCAAAAGACAATTTACTACGCGGTCGGCTCAACCGGGTTTGTCCAGTCAATGGTTAATATGCTTTCTGAAATGAAAATGAAACCAGAACAAATCAAAACCGAAAACTTTTCTGGATACTAAAATTAGAAATTAGACATTAGAAATTAGTAATTATAAAATCTTAATATGTCCAAATACGAACTTCCCCCATTACCATATCCTTATGATGCTCTTGAACCTTACATTGACACCAAGACTATGGAAATTCACCATACTAAGCATCATCAGACCTATGTGGATAAACTGAATGCCGCCTTGGAAAAGCATCCCGAACTTTTTGAAAAACCGCTGGAAGATTTACTGCGAAACATAAACAGCACTCCCGAAGAGATAAAACAGGCCGTTACTAATCATGGCGGCGGACATTTAAACCACAGTTTGTTTTGGACGATCATGGCACCGAACGCAGGGGGTCAGCCAAGCGGCGCTCTGGCCGAAGAAATAAATAAAACTTTCGGCGGTTTTGAAAAATTTAAAGAAGAATTCACTAATACTGCTTTAGGTATATTCGGAAGCGGTTGGGCTTGGCTAGATATATTCAACGGAAAATTAAAAATCTGCACCACTGCCAATCAAAATAGCATCTTAATGGAAAATAAAATGCCGATTTTGAATCTTGATGTCTGGGAACATGCTTATTATCTTAAATACCAAAGCCGCCGGAAAGAATATATCGACGCATGGTGGAATATCGTAAACTGGAAAGAGGTTGAAAAAAATTATAAGAAATCAAAATGAACGACCATCCTATCCACGACGAAAAACTGAAAGAGCTGGAAGAAAAAGCGATGAAGGCCCGCGAGCTTACTATTGAAGAACTGGTTGAAGCTAAATCGGGCCATACGGCCGGGCCGCTGGGCATGGCCGATATTTTCGTGGCTTTATATTTTCACGTTTTGAATCACGACCCTAAAAATCCGACATGGGAAGAAAGAGACCGGCTCATTTTATCCAACGGCCACATCTGCCCAATCCGCTATACAGTCATGGCCATGGCCGGGTATTTTCCGATAAAAGAGCTGAAAACATTGCGCAAACTCGGGACGCGGCTTCAGGGCCATCCTGAACGCGAGCGACTTCCGGGGATTGAAACAACTTCCGGGCCTTTAGGTTCTGGCCTTGGCCAAGCATCCGGCTACGCTTACGCCGCCAGAATGGATAAAAAACAATTCAGAGTTTATTGCATAATGTCTGACGGCGAACAGGAAGCCGGCAATACTTGGGAGTCAGCAATGTTCGCTGGAAAATATAAATTAAGCAATTTAACGGCAATAATTGACCGAAACAACATCCAGATTGACGGCATGACCGAAGACATAATGCCCCTTGAGCCGCTTGAAGAAAAATACAAGGCCTTTAACTGGAACGTGATTAATGTTGACGGCCATAATATTAAGGAATTTGTCGATGCGGTTAACTTGGCTAAAGCCACCCTGGAAAAACCAACCGTGATAATCGCCCATACGATTCCGGGTAAAGGAGTGCCAGACATTGAAGGCGATTATCTCTGGCATGGTATTCCGCCAAAGCCGGATGAAGCTAAACATTTTATAAACGACATCAGAACTCTTAAAGGAAAGATAAAAAGCGAACACGAGTAGGTTTCATTGCTAAAATTCAAAAAAAGTGTAAAATAAAGCAGCTTGCCCGTGTAGCTTAGTGGCAAAGCAACGGTTTCGTAAACCGTGGACGGAGGTCCGATTCCTCCCATGGGCTTTTAACAAAATATAAGCCGCGGTAACTTAATGGAAAAGTAGGTGCCTGAAGAGCATCAAAAGGCAGTTCGATTCTGCCCCGCGGCATTGCGGGCGTCGTATAGTGGTTATTATGGGATCTTGCCAAGATCCAGACGGCAGTTCGATTCTGCTCGCCCGCTCCACAATTAGAGATTCCGATTTTTGACCGACGAATCGGTGGGCGGCACGAAGTGCCGCCCATTGGTTTTGTGGGGGGAAATCCTCTCCGTTCGGCGCTCAAGAGAAGAAGCGACTTTTATCCATTCTCTCATCGGTTCGAGCCAACCATTCTGCTTTTGTTCAAGGTTAGTCATTTGCTCTTCCAGCGACTTCTTTTCGCTCAATAACTTTGCTTTTTCTCCACGATATACTTCGCGGTCAATATCCTGCTCCAAATAGCCATCAAGAAGTCGCTGGAGCTTGGTGGCAATGACCTTGATTCTCTCTTGGCTTGTTTGAACAAAAGCAGAAACGGATTGGGCGGATTTTGATTTGTCTTTTTCCAATCTTGTGTTTAGTTTTTCCGCCCAATCCGTGGGCAAAGAAACTTTTTGAAGCAGAGAGGAGATTTGCTCGTCTAGCTTTTCTTGGCGAATACAGGGTTCGGAACACTTCATCACTTTAGATTTTTTCGTGCAATGATAGTAAGTATAAAAATGTTGTGTGCCGTTTTTCTGGGTTTTCACCCTGTATTCGCCAGTTATCATCATTCCGCAAGTGCCGCAACGCAATAATCCGCAAAATACTTGCGGCTCTATTTTAGATTTATGTCGCGGCCTTCCTCTCTGCTTCAATACCTCTTGGACTTTATCAAAAAGTTTCTTTGAAATGATTGGCTCGTGCTTACCCTCGTATATTTCGCCTGCATAGCGAAATAGTCCAGTGTAGAAAGGGTTGGAGAGGATAAAAGTCGCTCTTGAGATGTGGATTCTCTTTCCGCTTCTTGAAACTAAATGGTGTTGCGCCAAAAATTCTCCAATATCTTCTAGCCGTTGATCGCCTTGCGCGTAGAGTTCAAAAGCCTTGCGAACAACCGGAGCTTGCTTTTTGTCCACGACAATAGATTTATTGCGCGAGTCGTTGATATATCCAACAGGCGCAAGAGATGGATACTCTCCTCGTCTCACTTTTTGGCGCAATCCTCTTTTGGTATTTTCGGAAAGAGAATCCACATAGTATTTGCTTTGCCCAAAAGCGATGTTCAACATAAATTTTCCCTGCGGCGTTGGCTCAAACCAAAACTGCACAAATTTCAACGCTGCAAGTCCACCTGTATCTACAAGGTAAATTATTTTTCCACCATCAACAGAATTGCGCGCTAATCTATCAGGATGCCAGGTCAAAATTCCGTTAGCTTCGCCACTCTCTATCCGATTAAGCATATCGTTGAAAATAGGACGGCCCGGAATTTTGGCCGATTGCTTCTCTACTAACTCATCAACAATGTTGAGATTTTCTTGTTTGGCGTAGGCGCGCAATTCTGCGATCTGGTCCTCGATGGAACGCACTTGTTTATCTTCCACATCGGTGGACTTGCGGGCATACAAAAAGAATTTTTGCGATGAGATAATTTTTTCCATAATGTTGAAAACTTTAAAGGCCGCCCCGGTTGTAACCAATCCAAGTTGCCTTGAACTGACCGAGACGGCCATCAAAAAAGACAACTTTGCGGGATTGGTTACATAGTCATTATAGCAAAAATTCTTTTTGTTGGGCAAATGCGAATACAAACCGCAAGGGATTTCGAACCTCGTCTTGGCCAACCGCGAGGCGCGCATCAGCGCGCCGAACGGAGAGGATTTCCCCCCACAAAACCAATGGGCGGCACTTCGTGCCGCCCACGGAATCTCTAATTGTGGAGTATCTTTACGACTGCGCTCGAACCTACTTTATCAAAAATTCCTGACCAAAGGAAGCCGCCCCGCCGCCGCTCGCTAACACTCGCCACACCACAGAAAAGTTTTGCTTACGATTTCGGATTTTGCGCGCGCCCGATTTTTTCTTCTAAAAGGAAAACAAAACTTTTCTGTGGTGTTCTGCTCTCTACGAGCAGGGCGGCGGGGCTGGCCTCTTTCTGTATTCGCTCGGGCGCGGCGGAATTCCCCCCACACCCCCCTTCCGCCGCGCCCTCGCTTGAGCTGGCGAATTTTTTGGCGACGATCATATGCTAACTATAGTATGTAGAACCAAAGTTAGCAAGCGCATATACTATAGTTATCACCATGAAAAAAGAAGTTTTAATCAAATTCGGTAAAAAAGTCCGTGATGAGCGGATGAAATTGGAGTTATCTCAAGAAGAATTGGCGTCCCGCGCGGGAGTACACCGAACTTATATTGGAATGATAGAACGAGCTGAAAAAAACATAACTCTAGAAAATATTGAAAAAATCGCCAAGGCACTGGGGATAAAAATTTCAGATTGTTTCTAATTTTATATGAAATATAATCTTACAAAAAAGGACTTCCAAACCGCTTTTGAATTTGCCGTCAAATACCATCTTGATCCGACAAAATCCGGGACCACAAGAACTGCAGGCTCAGCTCGTAGCTTAGGCGATGTGCTC
>VMGG01000002.1 GCA_007376425.1 Parcubacteria group bacterium Gr01-1014_2
GTCGGCTCGACTTAGCGCGGGGGTGAAGAAGCTCCCAAGCGTTGGACTGTTCGTCCATTAAAAAGTTACGTGAGCTGGGTAAGTTAAAAAGATGAGCCCAGCATAAACTGACTCATAACGGTAGAGTTCATTATGAAAATTTGATAAAATTATAGTAATGGATAATATCGTGGGAAGACTGAAATCTTTAATTCCGTCAGATCAGTTTCAACTGATCATAGGTTCATTGATGGGTGATGCTCGTTTAGAGTGTCGTTCAAAGAGTATAAGAGCGAAACATACTGCTCGTTTAAGGATTCATCAATCCGATAAGCAAAAGGATTATGTGTTTTGGAAGTACCAAATATTGAAAAGTCTTGTCATAAGAGGACCCAGATTTACCAAAGTCTGGCATGACAAGAAAAGAAATAAAAATCATTATTCCTGGTATTTTCATACAATAAGTTCGGAAACATTGGGATTGTTTCATAGATTTTTTTATCGGAACGGAATAAAAATTGTACCGATTGAATTGCTAAAGGAATTAAATCCTTTAGGGTTAGCGATTTGGTACATGGATGATGGATCAAATAATGGCGGCAGCATAACTCTTAATACTCATTGTTTCTCTGAACAAGAACAGATAGTAATTCAAGATTTATTGAAAAATAAGTTTGGAGTTGTTGCTACTATAGTGAAAGACAGAAACAAATTGAAAATTTGAATCGGCTCTCGCGAGTATCAAAAATTTATTGATCTCGTAAGGCCATATATTCCAGAATCAATGAACTATAAGATTTCAAGTCCCCGTAACGACTTGTCGCTAAATCAGCGGCAGGCGGTGGTTATTTAATCGCCGCAACACGTCAGCTCCGGTGTTCGGAAAAATCGGAGAAGGTATAGTCTAATACACAAATAGTATTGTCAAACCGTCAATTGAGGCGGCTACACCGAGTAATCGGTGTTAGCAAAATCGACTCATATCGGGGAAATCCTACTTAAATACAACCTGTTTAAGAGGATAATCCCGAGGGAAGTCAAAAGTTGTAGATTAAGATAGAAAAAGCCCTACACATTTTATGTGAAGGGCTACGACCGGGGCATCAGGTGGCCTGAACTGGCTACCATATAGCTTGCCGTGTCTAAATACATGTTAGCATGTAGATAATTTTCTGTCAATAGATTGCTAAAAAAGCTAGAAAAATCAAGCAATTTTGACCCCGTAGAGACTCAATCTTTTTTAAAGGATTGGACGAAACAAAAAGTTTCGTAACATGTCGGTCTTCCACATTAGTGGAAGGTGGTATAGTCCATACAACGAGTAATCGTTGAGAAATATGCGTGAGACAGGTTGGTCCTTATCTGGTGTGGGCGCAAAAAGACCTGAGTGGGGTCGCTCCTAGTACGAGAGGACCGGAGTGAGCGTACCTCTGGTGTACCAGTAGTCCTGCCAAGGGCGTCGCTGGGTAGCTAAGTACGTCAGTGATAAGCGCTGAAAGCATCTAAGCGCGAAGTAAGCGGGGCAACCCGTTTAGCCGAGAACTACTAATAGACCGATTTTATTCCCGCACTTTATCTGTTTTCAGTAGAATTAAAAACCAGTGATTTGGTGGTAATACCGGCGTTGCCCCACCCGTTTCCATTCCGAACACGGAAGTGAAAGACGCCAAGGCCGATGATAGTTTCCCGCTAAGCTGGGTGCGAAAGTAGGTCGCCGCCAATTCACTGGTTTTTAAATTTGGCGATTATTTGCTCTGTCTTTTCTTTTCTTTTATGATGAAGAAAAATGAAGCGTCTCTTAAAACAAATAGTGGTCGCCGCCGTATTTTTTATCATAATTGGCTCTGCTATTTATTTTTCTTTTATAAAGGAGACTGCTACTGGACCGACTCTAACGCCGTCGGTTTTTATTCAGCCATTAGAAATTATTTCTCAAAATATTTTCAAAGTAGCCGATTTGGATTATGATTTTTTAGTTAAAATAAAAAACCCGAATACCGATTTCGGCGCTAGCAATGTTTCATATGAAGCAGATATTTTTGATCAGGCCGGCAGTTTAATTGTCAGCATTCGAGATTCAATCAGTCTATTGCCCGGCCAGACAAGATATGAAATCATTTCTCCGATAGAAACCAATCAGGAGATTGCCGATATTATTTTTAAAGTTACTAATGTTGATTGGCAAAAATTAAAAGAATATATTCCCCAGACCCTTTTTTTGGTTAAAAATCAGGAATACTTTAAATCGGGCCAGGGGTTTCCGAGATTGAAGGTAACTTTATTCAATGACTCTAATTTTGATTTTGACCGGGTCGATGTTTATATAGTTTTATTTGGCGAGAATGATAAGATTTTGGCAGTCAATAAAACAGACATAAGGACTTTTTTATCTAGAACCGACAGGTTTTTTGAAGTCAGGTGGCTAAAATTTTTTGAGGGTGAAGTTAAACGAGTGGAAATTAATGCTTATACCGATGTTTTTAAAAATGAAAATTTCATAAAACAATATGGAATTCAGGAAAACTTCCAGAAATTTTACTAACCCGGCCAAATCCCTTCAAGGAAGATTTGACTGGGTAAAATTCGACTTCCCTCTTTTCATAGCCATTCTGGGGTTATCTGTTTTTAGCCTTTTGAATTTGGCCGGCATTTCCGGAATTGAAAGTACTTTTTTTCAAAAGCAGCTCACCTTTTTTATTATTGGGGCAGCCATTTTACTGGCCAATCCTTTGATTGATTACAGAATTTTTAAAAACTACTCTTTGCCGTCAACAATCTTTTTTATAGCGAGCATTTTGCTTTTGATTATGACTTTGCAAGCCGCGCCGGTCCGGGGAGTAACGGCTTGGCTTCACTTGCCTTTCGGAGTTTCATTTGAAACATCCGAGTTTGCTAAGCTGGCCATGGTTTTATTTTTGGCCAGGTATTTCTCTTCAAGAATTTATCTAAATAATATTTCTGCGATTTTAGTCTCCGGCATTTATACTTTCTTAGTTATTTTTTTAGTTTTTCTCCAACCGGATTTTGGTTCGGCTATCATTTTATTCTTAATTTGGCTGGGAGGCTTATTTTTATTTGGCTTGACCAAGAGGCAAGTTTTAATAGCGGCTAATTTTTTGATCATTACTGTTTTGATTCTCGGCACTTTTGTTCTTGAGCCTTATCAAAAATCAAGGGTTACCTCTTTTTTAGTGAGTTCACTTGGCCAAGGCAGAGAGAGTTATAATGTTTTACAATCTAAAATAGCTATTGGTTCCGGAGGTTTTTGGGGTTTGGGATTGGGTTCGGGTTCACAGGCTAAATTTGGAATATTGCCGGAAGCAAATACTGATTTTGCTTTAGCCTCTTTGATAGAGCAATTTGGACTTTTCGCCTTGATTATTATTTTAATACTTTATTTTGTTATTTTGAGCCGTTTATTTTCTATTGCCGTAAAAGCCAGGGACGGTTTCTCAAAATTTTTCATTTTTATGTTTTCAGTTTATTTTTTTTCCCATGTGGTGATAAATCTTGGAATGAATTTAGGCCTTGTTCCAGTTGCTGGCTTACCCCTGCCTTTTATTAGTTATGGAGGTAGTTTTTTAATTAGTTTGATGATTGGTTTTTCTATTTTAGAGAATATACGAATAAGGAATCTTTAAAGCCTTCGGTAAATGGTTATCCACAAATAGGTGCGGGGCGTGGATAAGGCCCTTGACAACTTTTCTTTTACTAATATACTTGCAGATGCAGACTTTTTAGTCTTTTTTGATAATATATGCCTTTTCCTTGGATTTTGCCAGCCGAGGAGCCGCTGCACTGAGGATAGGCAAAATCGGGGGAGGAATCGGAAGGGGGTGCCTCACCCCCTCCGAGAATATAGCCTTGGAGATTACGAGGCAATCCAACAATTAAATAGAGAAAAATCCCTTTAACCCTTCAAAAAGAAGGGTAGGTCTTTTTTTGTTCGTTGCATATCATTTTTGCAGCTTGTCGAATTTATCCAAAAATATGCTTCAAGAAAAAGTATTCTCAAAATATAAAACAGATTCGGCCCTGCCTTTGAATTTGATTAAGATGCAGCTCGATTCTTATAATGATTTTTTGGCTAAAGGGTTGAAAAATATTTTTAGGGAAGCATCGCCGATTAGCGATTGGACTGGGAAAGAAGCCAATCTTAATTTTGTCGATTTCAAAATTGAACAGCCAAGATTTGATGACCAAATCGCCAAAGAAAAAAACATAACTTACGAAGCTCCATTACGGGTTAAACTGCTTTTTGAAAATAAAAAAACCGGCCAGAAAAAAGAACAGGAAGTCTACTTTGCCGATATTCCCCTTATGACCAAAAGGGGAACTTTTGTTATTAATGGCATTGAACGAGTGGTTGTTTCTCAGCTCATAAGGAGCCCGGGCGTATTTTTTACTCTTTCCAAATCGAGCCGCTATAAGAATCTTTTCGGAGCGAAAATTATTCCTTCGCGGGGTGCCTGGCTGGAGCTTGAAACTGAGCAAAGCGGAGTGATATCAGTCAGGATCGACCGCAAAAGAAAGGTTCCGGTAACCACCTTGCTTCGCGCTTTTGGTTATTCGACTGATAAGCAGATTCAGGACCTCTTTAAAGAAGCCGATACAGACCAAGCAATGAAATATATTGCCGCTACTTTAGTTCAAGACCCATCTTCTAATCAAGAAGAAGGCTTAATAGAAGTTTATAGACGTCTTAGGCCGGGTGATTTTGCTACACCAGATAATGCCAAACAGATGATTTTCAATATGTTTTTTAATTTTTCTCGGTACGACTTGTCTGAAGTTGGCCGTCACAGAATTAATCAGCGATTCAATCAAAAATATCATTTGACTGAAGAACATCGCTTTTTAAAACCAGAAGATATTGTTTTTATAGTTAAAGAAATCATTAAGTTGAATAATAATCCTTTGGCTCAACCTGATAATATTGACCATTTGGGGAATCGCCGAGTAAAAACAGTCGGCGAGCAGCTTCAGGAAAAATTAAGATTAGCCCTGAACCGGATGGAGAGAATAATAAAAGACAGGATGAGCACAGCCGAGCTGGAAATAGCGTTACCTTCCCAATTAATTAACTCAAGACCTTTTATCGCCGCCCTGAAAGAATTTTTTGCTTCAAGCCAGCTTTCCCAGTTTATGGATCAGACTAACCCGCTTTCGGAACTGGAACACAAAAGAAGGCTTTCAGCCATGGGCCCAGGCGGTTTGACTCGTGAAAGAGCCAGTTTTGAAGTCAGAGATGTCCACCCAAGCCATTACGGTAGAATTTGTCCAATTCAAACATCGGAAGGGCCAAACATTGGCTTAGTCGGACACTTAGCCGTTTTTGGAAAAGTTTCGCCGCTGGGTTTTATTCTTTCTCCTTATCAGAAAGTAAAAAATAGCAAACTTACCGATGAAATAGTATTTTTGGATGCGGCCGAGGAAGAAAAATATATTATTGCCCAAGCTGGTTCGAACATAGATGAAAATGGAAAATTAATAGACAAGAAAGTTGAGGCCAGGATTAAAGGTGAGCCGGGCGAAGTCGAAACTTCGGAAGTTGAGCTTATTGATATTTCGCCGAAGCAGCCGTTTTCGGCGGCGACGGCTTTGATTCCTTTCTTAGAGCATAACGATGCTAACCGAGCACTAATGGGGTCAAACATGCAGCGTCAAGCCGTTCCATTGATTAAGACAGAGGCGCCTTATGTAATGACGGGCATGGAAAAAAATGTAGCTTATGATTCTGGTTCAGCCCTGATTTCGGAAACCGAAGGCACAGTTGATTTTTCAGACGGCTCATTAATAAAAATCAGAGGAAAAAATGGAGAAGCTAAAGAATACAAACTTTCAAAATTCTCCCGTTCCAATGCATATACTTCCATAAATCAAAAACCGATAGTCAGAAAGGGCGATAAAGTGAAAGGAGGCCAGGTGATTGCTGACGGCCCGGCCATGGATCAGGGGCAACTGGCTTTGGGCAAGAACTTATTAGTTGCTTTTATGTCTTTTGAAGGGGCTAATTTTGAAGATGCCGTCATTATTTCCGAACGGCTGGTAAAAGAGGATACTTTGACCTCGATTCATATTGAAGATTATTCAGCTGACATTAGAGAAACAAAGCTGGGGCCAGAATTAACCACGGCCGATATTCCTAATGTCGGAGAAGAAAGACTTAAAAATTTGGATATAGAGGGTATTATCAGGATTGGAGCGGAAGTAAGGAGCCAGGATATTTTAGTCGGTAAAATTTCACCGAAAGGCGAAACCGATTTAACTCCCGAAGAAAAACTTTTAAGGGCAATATTCGGAGAAAAATCCAGAGATATTAAAGATACTTCTTTAAGATTGCCTTTTGGGAAGCAGGGCCGGGTGGTGGGAGTCAAGATTTTTTCCCGTGACCAGGGCGACAAGTTACCCAGCGGCGTCATGAGGACAATCCAAATTTCAATTGCCCAAACCCGCAAAATCCAAGTGGGCGATAAAATGGCTGGCCGGCACGGCAACAAAGGCGTCATTTCAGTGATTTTGCCGGAAGAAGAGATGCCATTTTTAGAGGATGGCACTCCGATCGACATTGTTCTAAATCCACTCGGTATTATTTCCAGAATGAATATCGGCCAAATCTTAGAAACTCATTTGGGCTTAGCGGCCAAGGAGCTTAATTATCGAGCCGTGGTTCCGGCAATGTCCGGGCCGAGCGAACAAGTCGTTATGGAAGAATTAAAAAAAGCAAAACTGCCCGAAGATGGCAAAGTTATTTTATATGATGGCAAGACTGGCCGGCCCTTCAAGCAAAAAGTCACCGTCGGGATAATTTATTTCATGAAATTGCTTCATATGGTTGAAGATAAACTTCATATGCGTTCAGTGGGACCGTATTCTTTGATTACCCAACAGCCCCTTGGCGGGAAAGCTCAAGGCGGAGGCCAGAGGTTTGGAGAGATGGAAGTCTGGGCTTTAGAGGGTTATGGCGCGGCTTATACTTTGCAGGAAATGCTGACGATTAAATCGGATGATGTTATAGGCCGGGCAAAAACATATGAGGCCATCGTTAATGGAGAAGAGATTAAGGCGCCCCATGTGCCCGAGTCATTTAAAGTGCTTTTGTCAGAAATTAAAGGATTGGGGTTGAATGTGGAGTTGTTAGAAAGATAATAATTCATGGATTTTAATTCAATCAGATTACGTTTAGCCTCGCCAGACGAAATCTTAAGCTGGTCGCATGGCGAAGTGCTTAAACCAGAGACAATAAATTACCGGACTCAAAGACCAGAGCCGGAGGGTTTGTTTTCGGAAAAAATCTACGGACCGGAAAGAGATTTTGAATGCTACTGCGGCAAATACCGAAAAATCCGCTACAAGGGAATAATTTGTGACCGTTGCGGAGTAGAGGTCACTCGTTCCATTGTCAGGCGGGAGAGATTCGGCCATATAAAGCTTGCTTCGCCGGTTTCCCATATTTGGTTTTTGCGCGGCGTCCCGAGCAGGATGGCCATGATTTTAGATGTGTCTTTGCCTAATCTTGAAAAAGTGATTTATTTTTCAAGCTACATAATTACTCAGGTCAATGAAGAAGCAAAAACTGAAGCGATGAAGAAAATCGATCAGGAATTCAGGAGTAAATTAAAAGAATCTAAAAATGAGGAAGAAAAAGAAAAATTCAAAGTTCTCAAAGAAAAAGAGAGGATAATCCTAAAAGAAATCAAGAAATATAAAATTATTTCTGAATTGGAATTCAGGGAATTGTCTTTGAAATATGGTGAAGTTTTTGAAGTCGGAATCGGCGCCGAAGCCATCAAGAAAATTTTTGAAGGAATCGATTTGGACAATATTGTTAAAGAATTAGAACGAGATTTAAGTATTGCCGGAAATCCACTTCAAATTAAAAAATTGACCCGTCGTTTAAGGCTGATTAAAGGTTTTAGCGTTTCTAATTCCAGGCCGGAGTGGATGTTTCTTGATGTAATTCCGGTTATTCCGCCAGCCTTAAGGCCGATGGTCCAATTAGACGGCGGACGTTATGCCACTTCAGACTTAAATGATTTGTATCGCCGGGTGATTAATCGAAATAATCGATTAAAACATTTATTGGAACTTAAAGCCCCTGAAGTAATCACGAGAAATGAAAAAAGGATGCTTCAAGAGGCAGTTGACGCCTTGATTGATAATGGCATGAGAAAAGGCCAGGCCCTAACTCAAGCCACGGTCGGCCAAAAAAGAAGCTTAAAGTCTCTTTCAGATATTTTAAAGGGCAAGCAGGGAAGGTTTAGACAGAATCTTTTAGGTAAAAGAGTAGATTATTCTGGAAGAAGCGTCATCGTTATCGGGCCAGAACTTAAAATTGACGAATGCGGCTTGCCCAAATACATGGCTTTGGAACTTTTCCGGCCTTTTGTGATTAACCGGTTGATTTCCAAGGGGTTAGTAAATAATATTCGGGCCGCCGGAAAATTTATTGAAACCGAATCTTCTGAAGTTTGGGAAGCCTTGGAAGAGGTAATTAAGGATAAACTTGTATTGTTAAACCGGGCGCCGACTTTGCATCGACTCGGAGTCCAGGCATTTCATCCTCGACTGCACGAAGGCAAGGCCATAAGAATTCCGGCTTTGCCAACTCATGCTTTCAATGCTGACTTTGACGGCGACCAAATGGCTGTGCATTTGCCTTTGTCTGAAGATGCCCAAGCTGAAGCAAGGAATTTAATGTTGGCCTCCCGGGGGATTCTAAAACCGGCTACTGGCGAACCAGTTGCTGTGCCGACCAATGACATAGTTTTGGGCTGCTACTGGCTAACAATGATGGTTGATGACTTAAAGGGAGAGGGTAAAATTTTTTCATCTAAAGAAGAATGCTTGAACGCTTTTGAAAATGAGGTGATTGATTTGCAGGCTAAGATAAAAGTTAGGATGGCTTCAAATAAGAGCGAAGGGAACAAAGAAGAAATAATTGAGACGAATGCCGGGAGAGTAATTTTTAATGAAATTCTTCCGCCAGATATCAGTTTCGTAAATAAGACCTTAAATAAAAATGACCTTCAAAAAATAGAAATGGAGGTCTTAGATAAATATGGTTTTAGCGATGAGACCAGTCGGTTTTTAAACGACTTGAAAAATACAGGCTTCAGTTATGCTACTCAATCTGGGATTTCCTGGTCAGTTTTCGATTTGAAAATTCCCAAAGAAAAAGAAGAAATTATTAATGCCGCCCAGAAATTGGCTGATGAAAACGAAACTCTTTATGAGCAAGGTCTTTTAACTAAATACGAAAGGAGAACTAAAGCAATTGAAATTTGGACTGAAGCTAAATCGAAACTTTCAGACTACGTGAAAAAGGTGCTTCCTTTGACGAGCCCCGTCAGAATTATGGTTGAATCCAAGGCCAGAGGCTCGTGGTCTGTGATCGACCAGTTAATGGGGATGAGAGGTCTTTTTACTAATCCAGCCGGAGAAATTATTGAATTGCCGGTCAAAAATTCATTCAAAGAAGGTTTGACTGTTTTGGAATACTTTATTTCAACTCACGGCGCCAGAAAAGGTTTGGCTGACACTGCTTTAAGGACAGCCACGGCCGGCTATTTAACCCGCCGCTTAGTTGACGTTGTCCAGGATATAACTATTCAGGAAGAAGATTGTAAAGATAAAGAAGGTTTTATAATTCACGCGAAAGACAGCGAAGCTATTTCTGAAAACCTTGGCAAGCGCGTCATGGGCCGGATCTCTCTCGAAGAAGTTAAAGATGAAAACGGCAAAGCAGTCATTAAGAAAGGAGACTTAATTTCACGCCATCAAGCTGAGATTGTTGACCATCTTAAACTCGATAGATTAAGAGTTAGAAGTCTAATCAGCTGTAAATCAAGGAAAGGGGTCTGTCAGATATGCTATGGTTATGATTTGTCAAAAAACCAAATCGTTGAATTGGGCGAGGCAGTCGGAATCATTACCGCTCAAGCCATTGGGGAACCGGGGACTCAGATGACGATGAGAACTTTTCATACCGGAGGCGTAGCTGGCGGAGACGATATCACTCTTGGTTTGCCTAGAGTTGAGGAAATTTTTGAAGCCAGATCGCCGTCTTCCAAAGGATTAATTTGCGATGTTGAAGGGCAGGTTAAATCTGTCGAACATAAAGAAAATCAAAAAATTATTAAGATAGAAACCGCCGACACCAAAGAAATAAGAGAGTATATTTTGCCGCCTTTGACTTCAGAGATTGTTGCTGAAGGAGAGTTGGTGGTGAGAGGCCAGCAGTTGTCAGAGGGCAGCTTGGATTTAGGTGAACTTTTCCGGCTTGGCGATAAACCTGAAGTCAGCCGCTATATTATCCGGGAAATTAAGAATGTTTATTTCACTTCAGGAGAATCAATTAATGATAAACATATCGAAATGATCATTCGTCAGATGTTTTCAAGGGCCAGGATTTTAGATGGCGGAGACTCGGCTTTTATTCCCGGGGAAGTGCTTGAATTAAATAGAGTTTTAAGTGAAAACGATAAACTTAATCAAGCCGGTAAGAATTCTGTTAAGTACGAGCAAATGCTTTCGGGGATTACCAAAGTGGCTTTGACTACAGAGAGTTTCCTTTCGGCGGCCTCATTCCAAGAAACAGCCAGAGTCTTAATTGATGCGGCCGTGAGCGGCAAAGCCGATAACTTAAGAGGGTTAAAGGAGAATGTAATTATTGGAAGATTAATTCCGGCTGGGACCGGATTTAGGAGGAGAACAGAGGGCAGGCCAGTATAAAAAAGAAAAGCTTCCCTCGGGTATATGTCTTCGGGCCCTTTCTTGGGCAACGCCTTTCAGGAAACGCTCGGCCTCGTACAGTTTTATAATTCTATCATTTTCTGTTTATCAGAATATGAATAAGAATTCATATAATAACTGCGCTCGGTTGAAATGAGTAAATTTATTTACTCATTTCTCCCTCGCTTGTTATTATAAACCCCTCGCTCATCCATCGCCTCGCTACCTATCTTATCTTCTCTTAACGGCTCGGCTCCGGATGTTCCTGAGAAGGCATCGCCCAACTGGCCCTATTTAAAAATTCAGAGAGATCTATACGCCTCACGCTTTTCTTTTTTTATTTCAGTCCAAAAACCCTTGGAAAATCATGGTTTTTAGTTGAGTTTTTCTGAATTTGACAGAGTGGAGATTTAGAGGTATAATTGGGATATAGTCAAATTCCTGTTTGTATAGACAGGTCCTCCGTAAGGAGAAGGGCGTTAGGTTCCTGCGCCAATCAGGAATCAGTTCTTTCAAAGAGGTGCCGTATGGCAACTGATCAGATTATGAATGGTCCGTCGAAGTGGGATTTGATGCTTTCTCTGTTTCATGGGAATGCCAATCGACGCGAGAGTGTAAGTTTCGTCATTGGCCATCAGTCGTCAGGACTCTACGTTCCCATCGGTGAGTGTATTGAAAAGGGCAGGGTGACAGTCCAGATCGACTCCCTGCAGAGAGAAGACGGCTCTGGCGAGACGTGGAACTTCACGGGCTACGAAATTGTCACAGAGTGGAAGACGCACTTTTCGCAGGCCTATGGTCCCGGGCCTACAACGGGCGGACCGCGTCTGGGAAGACCTGCGAAAGGTTTCTTCTCGACGCGAACCCGCACAGGAACCATCGAGTTCGATTAGTAACACCTTCCAGCTAACGGTCAGACACTTCGCGTGTCTGACCGTCCCACCAGAGATTTTTTGAAAAAGAAGTTTCTGGCGGGATTCTAAGAATAAGGCACTGGAGAAATCCGGTGCCTTTTCTTTTGGGCTTCGCCGGTGCTAGGTTGCTAAGTCCTCGCTATATTCTTTTCGCCCGTTGGGCGATGCCTTCTCAGGAACCTCATGAGCCGAGCCGTTAAGAGAAGATGAGATTTGTAGCGAGGCGAAAGAGGAGCGAGGGTTTATTCTGATAAACAAGAGATAAGATAATTATAAAAGTTGTATGGGGCCGAGCGTTTCCTGAAAGGCATTGCCCAAGAAAGGGCGAAAATGTTAAGCTATTGGCGATGGGAAGAAAGAAAAAAAAGCTCAAAAAAGATAGTGACGACGAAAAACCGAAGAAGGGTTCACGGGTAAGTTCTGAAACCCAAAACAGTGTTTTTGCAGTATCCTGCTTTGCGATATCTGTCCTTACGGTCTTAAGTTTTTTAGGTCATGGCGGCCGGGCCGGCGATTTATTTAATAATTCTTCTCACACTTTATTCGGCTGGGGCTTTTTTATAATTCCGATTGCTTTTCTTTTGCTTGGCGTTTCTTTTCTTAGATTTTATAGCCGTGAATCGAAAACCCCCTCAACTTTAGGAGTTGGTATTTTTGTTTTAGCGATTTTGGGGATATTTTTTATTGTTGGCAATGACCAGATTTTTCAAGACCGAGTCAGTCAAAGCGGTTATCTTGGCGTTATTTTAGGTTACCCCTTGCTTAATCTTTTTGGCTTTGCCTCCTCCTTGATTATTTTACTGGCCGCGATTTTCATTTCATTCCTGGTTTCAATGGATATACCCTTGCATCGGTTGATTTTTAAGGAAAAAGAGGAGAATGAAGAAGGGGCTGGCCGAGATTTAAAAGAGGATGAATTGATAATTAGACAAGGAGGCAGTGGAGTTAAGCCGGTTTTTGAAGCGAAAGCTATAAAAATGGAGAAAAGGAATGATCCCTCCAACGCTCGAGCTACAGAGGGCGAGGAGGATGAAGAGCCGGAATTCAATATTAAAATTACAAGCCGGAAATGGAAATTGCCGCCGCTTGATCTATTAAGGAGCGACAGCGATGTCCCCAGGGCCGGTGATGTTGCTGCTTCGGCCGCGGTAATCAGGAAAACGCTTTCAAATTTTGGAATTGATGTTGAGATGGGCGAGATAAATGTGGGGCCGACTGTAACCCAATACACTTTGCGGCCGGCTGTAGGAGTGAAGCTTTCAAAGATAACTTCTTTAAACAGCGATCTTGCTTTATCTTTGGCCAGCCATCCTATTCGGATTGAGGCGCCGATCCCGGGCAAATCCTTGGTTGGGATCGAAGTGCCAAACCGAAAAGCCGCCTTAGTCGGCTTGAAAAATCTTCTTGAGATTGACCAGTTCAAGGAAACCCCTTATTTTCTGCCTTTGGCTTTGGGCCGCGATGTGGCTGGTTATCCTGTTTTTGGACCGCTTGAAAAAATGCCCCATCTTTTGATTGCCGGCGCCACGGGCAGCGGCAAGTCAGTGGCTATAAACTCAATTATTTTATCGTTGCTTTATAAGCATTCGCCTGACCTTTTGAAGTTCATAATGATTGACCCGAAGCGGGTTGAATTAAGTTTATATAACGGCATTCCTCATTTGATCACTCCGGTAATCGTTGAGAATAAAAAAGCGATCAATGCCCTTCGCTGGATGGTAAAAGAAATGGAAAGAAGATATGAGATGATTTCGCGTTCCCATGCCAGAGATATTTTTTCATACAATTCAAAGCAGATTTCCAAGAAGCGGACGTTGATGCCTTTTATTGTTTTGATAATTGATGAACTCGCTGATCTCATGGCTGCTTATGGGCGAGATTTGGAAGGTTCAGTTGTCCGTCTGGCGCAGATGTCGCGGGCGGTCGGGGTTCATTTAATTGTTTCGACTCAAAGGCCTTCAGTCGAAGTTATCACTGGTTTGATTAAAGCAAATATTACCTCGCGGGTCGCTTTTCAGGTGGCGAGCCAGGTTGATTCCAGAACCATTCTGGATATGTCCGGAGCCGAAAAATTACTTGGTTCAGGCGATATGCTTTATCTGGCCGGCGATTCTGGCAAGCCTCGGCGGCTCCAAGGGCCTTTTGTTTCAGAAAAGGAAGTCAAGGGCGTGGTCAAATTCCTCAAGGACCAGGAATATGAAGTCGAGGAGGAAAAAATTGGCGAAACATTAGAAGAATCATTAGCCCAAAGCATTGAAGGCGGTCCGTCTCAAGCCATTGGTAGAGATTTTTTAGATGATGATGATTTATTATTTGGCGAAGCCAAAGAAACTGTTATTCAAGCTAAAAAAGCTTCCGCCTCTTTACTTCAGAGGCGATTACGGGTTGGCTATGCCCGGGCGGCTCGTCTTTTAGATATCCTTGAGGAAAAAGGAGTGATTGGTCCTCCTGATGGAGCCAAGCCGAGAGAAGTACTGGTTAAAAGTGAAACTAACGAACCAATTATTGACGCTACTGTTGACGAAAAAGTTGACGTGAATGATGAAAACAGCGATACTTTAATATAATTTCTTAATTCGTATAATTAGTATCCATTAGTATATTAGTATCGATACCAATATACGAATTATACTAATAATACTAATGTGATTGTTAAAAAAACCGATTCAAAAACTTCAGACCGGGCAAAGCTAGTTGAAACCGCGGTAAAAGAGATTAGAGATAAATACGGCGAAGGGGCGATAATGAAGCTCGGTGAGGCGAGGCGGGTTGATGTTGACGTTATTCCGACCGGTTCCATTTCTTTGGATATTGCTCTCGGGGTAATGGGCATGCCTCGGGGAAGAGTTATTGAAATCTACGGACCTGAAAGTTCTGGAAAGACGACCTTGGCTTTGCATGTTGTGGCTGAAGCCCAGAAGCGGGGAGGGCAAGCAGCTTTTGTTGATGCCGAGCACGCCTTAGATCCGGAGTACGCTAAAAAAATCGGAGTCCGAATTGATGACTTATTGATTTCCCAGCCAGATCATGGCGAACAGGCTCTTGAAATAGTAGAGACTTTGATTAAGTCAGGGACAATGGATGTGATTGTGGTTGATTCAGTGGCGGCCTTGACTCCCAAAGCTGAAATTGAAGGGGATATGGGTCAGCAGCACATTGGGTTGCAAGCTAGGCTCATGTCTCATGCTCTTCGCAAGCTTACCGCCATAGTCGCTAAATCAAGGACCGTCTTGATTTTTATAAACCAGATTCGTCATCAGATCGGGGTGATGTTTGGAAACCCCGAAGTTACGCCGGGCGGCAAGGCTCTTAAGTTTTATTCTTCAATAAGAATAGATGTCCGCCGGATTGCCCAAGTCCAGTCAGGAGAAAAAATTATTGGCGGCCGGCACCGGGCCAAAGTGGTTAAAAACAAAGTTGCCCCGCCCTTCAGGCAGGCTGAATTTGATATTTTGTATAACGAGGGCATTTCCCGTCTTTCTGATTTGGTTAATTCAGGAGTTAAATACGGAATTTTGGCTCGTTCAGGCGCTTGGTATAATTTTGATAAAATAAAACTTGGGCAAGGTTTGGAAAGCGCCCGGAGCTTTTTGAAAGACAACGAAAAAATGGCTCAAGAGATTGCAAAAAAAGTGAGAGATTCGGCGTTTAAGGAAGAAGGCTAAGTTAGACTCCATATTTTCTTTCTTGCTTAGGAGCAGTCGGGAGCAAGGCAAGCTGACGTGCTATTTTTATGGCTTGAGAAATTCGGCGCTGGTGCTTTTTACAGAGATTATTATGCCGGCCCTTTTTTATTTCCAACTCTTGATTTAAAAACTGTCTCAATTCTTTTGGATTTTTATAGTCAAACTTATAAGTATTTTTTTGGCAGACTAGGCAAGGCATATCAAAATGGAACATCCTTCAACTGAACTTCATCTTCTTCGACTTCAGAGTCAGACGGCGGCTCGTTTTCATTGACTATTGGTATTTCTTCCTTGCCCGCCGTAGGGCTTCGACTGAGCTCAGCCGAACGTCCTTCAGCAGAGGCGGGTTTAATCATTTTTGCTCCTTGGTCCTGCATTCCTTCCCGCCCTTGGCGCACCGTAGCTTCGCCACGAGGCGAGAGCTCGCCTTCAGCGGCTCTCCTCGGCTTTGGTCCAAGCTGTAAGCTTTCAGCTACTATTTCTGTTTTATATCTTTTCACCCCATCCTGGCCTTCCCAATTCCGAGTCTGCAAACGGCCCTCAATCATTAACATCGAACCTTTATTCAGGTATTGGTTGGCAATTTGGGCCAAACGGCCCCAGACCACGACATTATGGAATTCCGAAGATTCTTTTCTTTGGCCGGATTGGTCATTCCAGATTCTATTGGTGACCATTCTTAGGCTGGCTACTTCTTGGCCCGAAGGAGTTGTCCTGAATTCCGGATCGCTGGCTAATCTCCCGATTAAATAAACTTTATTTAAATTCATTAGTATTATTCGGATGGGCGCATTCGCATTGTCCCGACTTTGTCGAGGATCCTCGATTCCGCAAAGCTGAATCGGGACCGAAGGACGCAGTCCGAAGGCGCGCTATTCGCATGCTATAGTTTTTCCAAAATTTCTTCTATTTTTTTATCTAACTCTTCAGTTTCTTTTTTGGTAATTTCCGGCGAGGGGGCTTCTTTCAACGGTTTGGCTGTTTTAATTTTTGCCGGTTTTGCGGGTTTGATTTTTTCCTCTTCTTTTTTAATCACCACGAACCTTAATATATTTTCATTAAGCACGAGGTTTTTATTTATTTTTTCAACTATGTCTCGGGGAGCGAAAAATTCAAGGTAGCCGAAGTTGGAAAACTGCTCCCGTTTAATCGGGTAAGCCAGCCTGATTTTTTTAATTTCTCCGTAGCGGCCGACAATGCCGCCCGATTTTGAAATTAATTCTTCGATTTCCCGCCTTTTTTCATCAACTTGGGCCTCGGTAAAAGAAGGGAGAAAATGAAAAGCCAATTCATATTGCTGTCGCTGGGCCAGTTCTTCCATGTCCCGTAATTTATCATAACGGATTTGTTGGGTCAACCTTGCTTTAAATTTTTACTTCCACCACGTCGCCATCTTGGATAATATAATCTTTACCGACTGTTTTAAGTAGGCCTTTTGATTTTGCGGCAGTCCAACTGCCGACATTAAGCAAAGTTTTCCAGTTTATCACTTCTGCCCGGATAAATAATTTTTCAAAATCAGTATGGATTGCTCTTACTGCTTTTGGGATAAGGTCATCTTTTTTGGCAGTCCAAGCGCGGGTCTCGTCTTCGCCAGTGGTCAGAAAGGTGATAAGGTCAAGGGTTTTATAAGCGGTCTTGATGAGCGAATCCAGACCACTTTCTTTGATGTTAAATTCTTTCATGTATTCGTTCTTTTCTTCCGGATCCGCTTCTGACAATGCCAGTTCAAGTGGAGTTGATAGAATTACGTAGTCTTTCCCGTTCATTGCCTTTAATAATTCTCCATCAGGCTTGCCCTCCGAAGTTTTAACGAAGGAGGGTTGCCAGCCATCAATTAATTGTTTTTCAGAAACATTGAGAATGAAGATAACTTTTTTATCAATTAAAAGTTGAAGTGGCGGAAGATCGCTTTTTCCCCCCGACGCTTTCGGTCGGGGTCCCGACTTTTCTAAACGTCGGGACTTAGTCTGTAGATCAGCTAATTCAAGCTCGGTCTCAATTACTCCTATGTCATTACTTGGGTCTATTTTATTATGAACATGGGTTATTTTTTCGTCCGGAAAAACTCTGACCACATGAGCAATGGCATCAGCCTCTCTTATATTAGCTAAAAATTGGTTGCCTAAACCTTCGCCTTGGGCCGCGCCCTTCACAAGTCCGGCGATATCAATGAATTCAATGGTTGTGTATATTTTTTTGGCTGATTTAGAAATTTCCGCAAGAGCGTCAACCCTTTCATCCGGCACGGCAACAACACCCACGTTTGGTTCAATAGTAGTGAATGGATAGTTTTGAATATCAACCTGTTTTTTGGTAATGGCCTTGAAAAGGGTTGATTTTCCGACATTAGGCAGTCCGACGATTCCGACTGATAGTTTTGAATATGACATTGTAAGAATCTATCAATTTATTGTCTTTTTCTCAAGTTTAATATAGCCGTTTTCTGCTTTACGAATGAGAAAAATTAGAAATGATACGATTTTCTATAGATTTAACCATTTTTTAGATAGTTTATAGTGTTTATGCATAGATTTTGGTGTATATTGCATAGATTTTAGAGATATGATAGGATACAAAAATGGAAGAAAAATTACTCAAAATTAGTGAAGCCGCCGAGATTTTAGGCGTTTCCATAGATACGCTTCGTCGCTGGGATGAAAGCGGAAAGTTACCAGCGATTAAAAAGGAGGGCGGTACGCATCGTTATTACCGGGAAAAAGATGTAGAGATTTTTGCAAGCGATCTTTTAAAGTTTGCTTCTGATTGGATTCATCAAGGAGCCGAATTCCCCGGCGCTTTTTACTGTTCCACGAGTGCCGTGTTTCAGGCAAGATTAGTAAAAATGGAACGCCTGCTTATGGAAAAACCGGGTTTTGAAAAATTATACTCTTTGATTGTTTTGGTGGCCGGAGAAATAGGGGACAATTCATTTGCTCACAACTTGGGGAAATGGCCGGATACTCCGGGAATCTTCTTTGGCTACGACGTTAAAAAAGGTATTGTTGTACTTGCTGATCGGGGATTGGGCATTTTAGAAACACTGCGCCGCGTTCGTCCGGATTTATCGACGCATGTAAAGGCGGTAGAAGTTGCTTTCACTGAATTTATCTCCGGGCGGGCGCCGGAAAAGCGCGGCAATGGTCTTAAGTTGGTTCGAGAAGTGGTTCTTGCCCAGCCGATTGACCTGTTTTTTACTAGCGGTGACGCGGAAGTACATATGAAGGGGGATGATAAATCTTTTCGGGTTACTCGCGGTCCAAACATAGTACGCGGTTGTATGGCAAAAATTGAATTTTAATGTATTCTAAATAAAACATATGAAAATAAAATTAGAAAAATTCGGCACAACCCTAATATCCCGTGAATTAGGCAGCGAGGCGTTCAAGGCGTTTCAGCCCACATTATTTGAACTGCCGCCAAATGAAGAATTGGAAATTGATTTTTCGGGTGTATTAACACTGTCATCTTCATGGGCGGATGAATTTTTAAGCCCTCTCCTTGAACGGTTAGGCGAGCGGTTAGTATTATTGTCCAGCGATAATCTTTCGGTGCAAGCGACCCTAAAGATTCTACAAGAGGCGAATAAGAGGCCTTTCAAATTTAGATGAAAAATGACACAAAAACTAAAATCAAAAAAGAAGTTTACTGGCGGTGCAAAAAATGCGGGGATGAGATTTACTGGAATACTCACAAGAAAATGATTATGTGCAAATGCGGAGCCCTCGGAGTCGACGGGTGCGAATTTTATGTGCGGCTTATCGGCAACGAAGCCGATCGGGAAGAAATTAAGAAAGAAAGAGAAACATGAAAATAAAAGATTTATTTGCCCTGAGCCATGTCGAAGGGCCAAAAATAAAATCAATACGCCACCCGCTTGGCGTATTGCGTAGAAATGGGGTTTAATAGAGGGTATGCAGAGGCGTCTGGAAAATCGGCGTAAAATAGAATATAAGGAGTTTTATTGTGTAAAATCTGATATAGTGTAATCGGAGTAGTGAGAGTTGGTGTTTTTCGGTCTTCGGACTGAAAACAAGGTTGTGCAATAAGTCCGCCATCCGCCTTTGTGCGGTGGATTTGCCCGAATAGGGCAGAAGGTGCGGTGAAAAGTAACAGCGGCTTAGCCTACTCCGCCGAAGCAGCTTCGGCTGCGAAGGCCAGGCGGGTGCACCAAGAGTTCAGCCGAGCATAATTGGAGCAAAATTGAGGGCTGAAAAGCGAAAAAGGATTTTCCTCTCGCTTGCTACTCCCGCAAAGAACTCCCAACACGGGAGTTTTTTGTTTCCAAACAATAATGAGTAGTGCGGTGGAGTAAAGTTAGTCCAGGGTCATTCTGGGGGTATGGCTCGTACTATCCTCCCTTGGCCATTACGGCTCACGATAATGCGCTCATAGCGAGGCTTCGGCAGTTTTATCGTAAAATGAAGGGGGACTTGTCCTGAGGAATTCGAAGGTATTAGTGTAGTTGCGTTCTGACCATCCCGACTGATAGAGGCATAATAGTATGTTATGGTATATTAAAAATACCCAGTAGATAAATTATATGGAGAATTTATTAAATAAAATCGAAAGGGTTCCTAAGGACAAAAAACTGATTGTTTTTGATTTGGATGGGACTCTTGTTGAAACTAAATCAAGCCTAGATGATGAAACGGCAGAATTGTTCGGGCAGCTTTTAGCACAAAAGAAGGTGGCTGTGATCGGCGGGGCAAGTTTTGAACGGTTCAGAAAAGATTTAGTTGATAGATTAAATGTCTCGCCGGAATTACTTGGCAACCTGTTTTTGTTTCCCACAACGGCCTCTTCTTTTTATAGATACGACAATAAGTGGATACAGGTATATTCAGAGGAATTTTCAAAAGAGCAAAAAGAAAAAATTATGGATGCCTTTGAAAAAGCGTTTAAAGAAATCGATTACGTGAGGCCTGAGAAAACTTACGGAGAAATCATAGAAGATAGAGGTTCACAAATTACTTTCTCGGCCTTGGGTCAAGACGTTGTTGCCGAACTCGGCGAAGAGGGGATTAAACTTAAGAAAAAATGGCGGGATGAAAACCAAGGTTTAAAACTTAAACTGGCTGGAATTTTGCAAAGGTATCTTCCCGAGTTTGAAGTCAGGGCTGCTGGCTATACTTCAATCGACATAACTCGCAAGGGGATTGATAAAGAATACGCGATTAGGCAAATCCAGAAGCACCTTGGCGTTTCAATTGAAGATATGCTCTTTGTCGGTGATGCTCTTTTTGAGAGAGGCAATGACAATGCGGTATTAAGAACTGGAATAATGTGTTTTGAAATTAAAGAAGTGGAAGACACTAAAGAACTTATCAGATATCTTGTTAAGTAGATTAAGTTTGAGTTACTATTAATTATATGCGATCGCTTGAAATTAATAGTAAAAATAAAAAAGAGCAGATTTTTCATAAGTTAGATTCGGCAACCAGTAAGCTACTCGAAGTAATAGAATTTTTAGTCGGTCTTAATTACATAGCTTTTTCAAAAAAAGCCTAGGAACAAAGTTAAATATGGATCCTTATTGGGAAGGGCAAAGATTATTTGGTGCTTTAGGCAATCTCGAAAAGGGGAGCTTTATTAAAAAAGTCGGAAGCGGTAGCTACAAGCTTACTAAAAAGGGGATTAAAAGAATAAATTTTTCTAAATTTTTTAGACTCTCTTTAGATAAAAAGGAAAAAGACGGTTTATGGCGGGTAGTGATTTTTGATATACCGGAAAAGCAGAAAGTTAAAAGAGATTTATTAAGACAAAAGTTAAAAGAGCTTGATTTTAAAATGATTCAGAAAAGTGTTTTCGTATCTCCGTATATTTGTGAAAAAGAAATCTTGGAGCTTTGTAAGATCTTGGGTTTAAAGAAAGAAGTTTCTATTTTGACTACTAAAACTATTAATTAAAAGCGATCGCTTGAAATTAATAGTCTATCTTCATTGCCTTTTTGACTAAATTTATTGTTTCTTCGGCGCGGGCCAGGGTTTTTTGAGTTCCTTCGGTCAGGATATTCATTACTTCTGCTGATTTTTTTTCTAGTCCTTTTCTTTTTTCGCGGACTGGTTCTAAAAATTTAATCAAATCTTCGGCGAGCTTGCTTTTAAAAGATGTATAATTTACACTTCCCATTTCTTTTGCCGCTTCTTGCGGGGTAATGGAGTGGATGAGGCCGTAGATTAAAAGAAGATTTGAAATTTCAGGCCTTTTTTTAGGGTCATATGACGCTGTTGAAAAAGAATCGGTCTTGGCGGTTTTTATTTTTTCTTTTATTTCTTCTGGGCTGTCTTTTAAAAAGATTGCGTTATTTAAACTTTTGCTCATTTTGGCATTACCGTCCAAACCCATAATCCGCGGCGCTTGTGATAACTTTGCTTGAGGAAGAGGGAAAATTTGAGTTTTATAGATACGATGAAATTTCTCTGCTATTTCTCTAGTTAGTTCTATCATCGGTAACTGATCTTGGCCTACCGGTACAACATCAGCTCTTACGATTGTAATATCAGCGGCCTGACTTACTGGATAGCCAAGAAAACCATAAGTCAGCTTTTCACCTTTGGCCCCGAATAAATCTTTTTTCTCGGTAATCTCGTCTTTCACCGTCGGATTTCTTTTGAGCGTGTTAATGGTAACTAAATTGGAAAAAAATACTGTCAGCTCGGCAATTTGAGGTATTTTACTTTGAATAAAAAAGGTTGTTTTTTGAGGGTCAAGACCGAAGGCAAGATAGTCGAGAGCGACTTCCATAACATTATCGCGAACCTTCTCCGGTTCTTTAAAGTGATCAGTAAGCGCTTGAACATCGGCAATCATTACAAATGATTCGTATTCATTTTCCAATTCTTTTCTCGAAACAAGCGAACCAAAATAGTGGCCGATATGAAGCGGTCCGGTTGGGCGGTCGCCAGTTAGAGATACTTTTTTCATTTTTAACCGTAACTATTAGTTAAAAGCGGTCGCTTTTAACTAATAGTTACTAGTTTATACTTCTATAACAACTGGTAAGACCATTGGTCTTCGTTCCGTCTTCTGGAACAAGAACGAGCCGATTTTTTCTTTGATTTCGTCTTTCAAATAGATCCAATTTATTGGGCCGCGGCCAGCAGTTTTTCTTTCAACAATGGCCCTGACTCTTTTTCTAACTTCGCCTAAAAGTTCGGTGTTTTCGCGCAAATAGACAAAGCCGCGGGAGATGATGTCGGGGCTGGTGCGGACTCGGCCAGTCCTTGAGTCAATGGTCGTGACGATGACAAACATTCCGTCTTGGGCTAGAACTTGGCGGTCGCGCAAGACCACGTTGCCGATGTCGCCGATGCCCAAGCCGTCAACAAAGACATATTGGATTGGAACTTTTTCTTCAGAAACACGAAAGCCCTGCCGGTTCAAAACGCCGACGCTGCCGTTATCAAGGATGAATATGTTTTGTTTGGGGAAGCCGTCGGATTGGGCCACTTTGGCTCCTTCGCAAAGCAGATAGTGGTTGGCGTAAACCGGCAAAAGATATTTTGGTTTGACCTGTCTGATTAAAAGCTTAATGTCTTCCATTAAAGCGTGGCCGCCCGAGTGCACGTCCATAATTTCTTTATGGATGACGTTGGCGCCCTGCCGATAAAGGTTGTCTTTTAGGCGCTGGATAGTTCGCTCGTTGCCTGGAATGACTGATGAAGAAAAAATAATCGTATCTGATTTTTCTACCCTGATTTGGCGGTGGTCCCCGTTGGCAATGCGCATTAAAGCCGCCCGGTCTTCGCCTTGGGCGCCGGTAACGATAGCAATGATCTTATTAGGCGGGTAGTCGTGGATATTCTTAATGTCAATCATGACATTTGGGTTAAACTTCAGGTAGCCGATCTTTTTCGCGATCTCAATGTTCATTTTCATTGAATAGCCGTCAAGGGCCACTTTTTTGCCAAGCCCTTCGGCAATACTGATTATTTGGGATACCCGTTCAACCATTGAAGAGAAGGTGGCGATAATGATGCGGGCCGGCGCGTTTTCTATTATTTTTTTGATGTTTTTGTAGACTTCCGATTCGGATAACTGGCTTCCTTCCTTAGTCGAACCCAGCGATTCCATCATTAAGATTGATGGTTTTTCTTGGGTGTTCCAGCGGGACAGATGCGAAAAGTCGGTCGGTTTGCCGTTAACCGGACTCGTATCATAACGCCAATCTCCGGGATGGATAATATTGCCTTGCGGCGTCTGCAAAATTACTCCCAAGGCATCCATGATGCTGTGAGTTACTTCAAAGAGGGCTACTTTGAAATAATCGCCCAAAGCGAATTCTTCGTCAGCCGAATTAATTTCGTGGGCCACCAGATACTGGGCCAGATTTGATTCTTCAAGTCGCCGGCGAAGCAAGAATAAAGTCAGGCGGCTGGCATAGACTGTAGGCCAGCCGAGTTTGGGCAGGATATGCGGGGCAGCGCCGATGTGGTCAAGATGGCCGTGAGAAAGGATCACGCCGCGGATATTTTTTTCTTTTCCCTCCAGATAGCGGATGTCGGGAATTATATAGTCAATCCCTGGCATATCCTCTTCTGGAAACTGAAGGCCCATGTCCAAAATGACGATGTCGTCTTTGTATTCAAAAACGGTCATATTCCGGCCGACTTCTTCCTGCCCTCCCAACGGAATAATCCTGAGTTCGTCGGTTTTCGGCTCAGTCTTTTTTAGACCAACAAAAATCCGCCCTTTTTCTTTTTCAGGTTTAAAAATTTTTCTTCTGCTTGTTTTAGTTGTTCTATGACTTCGCAGCGGACCATCGGTTGCTGCAATGTTTGTGAGTCTTCTTCTCATCATAAATTTGGTGATGCGCCCGGCAGGGGTTGAACCTGCACGACCTTGCGGTCATACGGCCCTGAACCGTACATGTCTGCCAATTCCATCACGGGCGCTTTTCTATGAGTCGGTTATTTGCCTCGGCTTTCGTACTTTTCAAAAATTGACCAGAAACTTAGAATGCCTTTCCCTTCGTTAAAAACTTTATGTAATTTTCCTCCCGGTACGGCAACCACATCGCCTCCCTTAACCGGAATTATTTCTTCTTTAACTTCTATTCTTCCTTTGCCGTCTATAAAAACATAAACTTCGTCGGCTTCCTTATGGGAGTGGCCGAGCGTTTCTTTTCCGGGATTTAACTCGGTAAGGGACAAGTTCAGGTCTTTTAAAGTGGAGAGGTCATAAACCTTGTAGATTTCATTGTCTCTGATGAGTTTGGCCTGTTCCTTATATTGTTTAATATCCATTTGATTTTGTCAACGTGTATTACGGGATCAAATTTATTAGGTCCTAAGCAGGTTCTAAATTTTATTTTCTGACCCTCTTTGTTTCAATGTACCATTCAGCGACATTTACGAATCTTTCCGAAGGCAGTCCCATGAGATTAATTTCGAAGCCTTTTATTTTTTTGGCTTGGGGGTAGATGTAGTAAGGGCTGTATAAAAATATTGCCGGGAGATCCTCGATGACTAAATTCTGAAAATCATTATATTTATTTGCCCGGATTACCGGGTTCAGCGATTGCCTTGCTTCTTCTAAAAGTTTATCAGCTCCGCTGGCATCATACAAAGCCAAGTTCAAACCAGGATCTTTTTTTTGGGAAGAATGCCAAAAGCTGAAAGGGTCTGGTTCAATATTTAAAACTTCGCCGAAAAGAAGCATTTGGTAAGTTCTTGGCTGAATATAATTTTGCTGGAGTTCAATGACCGAAGCGGTGATTAAATCAATTTTCATTCCAACTGCTTCCCAATCTTTCTTAAGCTCGCCGCCGATAGCGACAAAGTCTTTTCTTAAAGGGACAACAAGCTGGATTTCCAACAGCCTATCGTCTTTTTCTCTTATTCCATCTCCATTTTTATCCTGCCAGCCCGAGTTTTCTAAAATTTGCCTCACAAAATCAGGATTATAATCGTATTTTTTGACGCTGTTTTCAAAGTCATCGAATATTTCAGGAAGAATAGGAGAATCAACCTTGAAACCGCGTCCATAGATGCTTTCAATAATTTTATCCTTATTGACGGAATGAGCCAAGGCTAATCGAACATTTTTATCCGAAAGAACTTCGCTTTGGTTTTGGTTGAAAAATACGGCAAAGTATCTTGGAATTTTAAGCTCGTTAATTTTAACTTTTCCCGGAAACCTTAAGCCACTCAAGTTGTTTGGGCTAATTCCGGCTAGACTTTCCACCCCGCTTAAATTGAAAGCCTGAATTAAATCTTCTTCACTGGTGTAAAAATTGAAATTTATCGATTCAATAAACGGGCCGTCCAAATAATAATTTTCATTGGCTGCCAGTTCGTAAGAAGTAATCCGTCCAAGCCTGTCTTTTTTTAATTTGAAAAATTTGTAAGGCCCGGTGCCAATTGGTTTTAGATTCAATTCGGAAAGAATAAAGTTCCCTGCCTTTATCTCTTTCCATAAATGGCTAGGTATTATTCCCAGGCTTAAGTTATTTATAAATTGGGCGTAAGGATTCTTAAGCCTGAATTCAAGAGTCAGATCATCAATTTTTACTGTTTCTACTCCTTGCCAGTTAATTCTTTGGGGACTTGCAAAATCCTGGTTCTGGGCAATTTTCACCGTAAAAATAATGTCGTCAGCCGAAAAATTAATGCCGTCATGCCATTTTATGTTCTTTCTTAAATTGAAGCGATAGACAAGGCCATCATCGGAGATGCTGAAACTTTCAGCTAAATCAGAAATGAAATTTCCTTGGCCGTCATTTTTTAAAAGACCCGAGTAAATTAATTGGGCTAAATCTCGGTCAGTGTCAGTCTGTAAAAGCAAAGGGTTAATGAATCGGGGTTCGCCAATTAACCCTTCAGTGAATTCCCCCCCAAAATCAGGCTTGGCTTCAGTAATATTGAAATAATAACCTATCAGAATGGCAAAGATAGAGCCGATAATTACCAGTGAGAGCCCGAGGATGATATATCTTTCTCTTTTAGATAAAAGTTTAGCCAGATATATTATCCGCTTTTTTTCAGGAAGAAAACTTTTCAGATATTTTTTCAGGAGGTTTTTTGTCTTCTTCCCAAAACTTTCTTTCTTGGAAGGTTTTTGACCCAAGCCTCCGGAATACAAAAATTCAAGATCATCAGCCAAAGTTAGTAAGTAGAAAGTAGTAAGTAGAAAGTAGAATAAAGACTCTAAATTCCATTTTCTAATTTCCAATCATCAAATAAATAATCTCAAGACCGAGATAAGTATAAAAAGTGCGGCTAAAACTATTGTCGCTACGAAAATTCCTTTTTCAATTCCGCGCCTCGTGGCGTAAACCGAACCTTCTCCGCCAAAAACACCGGAAAGTCCGCCGCCACGCTGTTGAAGTAAAATTGTGATAATTAAAAGAATTGAGACTAAAATTTGGACAATATCTAGTAGAGTGATGTCGAATGTCTAAGGTCTAAAGTCTAAAGCCTGAACAGCCTTAGTCATTAGACATTAGTCTTTAGTCAATTATTTTGTAAATTATCCCGACGACTAAATTTATGAATCCTATTATTATTGTTGAAAGCACTAATGCCGTAATTGTTTCGATAGCCATGAAGCCAAAGACATAATCCGTTATCCAAAGCATCAAAGCATTTATTACGATTATGAAAAGGCCCAAACTTATTAAAATTATGGGCGCCGACATGAATTTTATAATTGGTTTTAGGGTGAAATTCAAGACGGCTAAAAAAAGTCCGGCAGTCAGGTAGTTTTGATAACTACCGGAAAAAGCGAAGTTTTGTATTGAATACTGGGCAAAATACAGGCCCAAACTATTGCCCAGTATTGATAGCAAAATACCCATTTATGAAATGATAACTTAAAAAATAGTTTTTTGCAATGCAGTTTTTCTATGCAGTTTTCTATAATAACTAATTGCAAAACGATGGGCTTCGGAATCAATCCATTTGATAAAATTTTGGACTTCTGGCGGAAGTTTTTTCATTGGCATAGGTTTTTTTAAAGTTGACCCCAAACGAAGCAAAGATGTCCTGCGGGCCCTCGCGGCTTCGTACGGGGTGAAAGAAAAAACTTCTTTTTTGCCTTTGGCAAGCGAGATGATTGGAAATCTGCCGGCAGTTGTTTTAATAGCGATATTCAATTGAGCGATTCCGCCATCAATGAAAATTAAATCAGGATAAGGCCACTCCTTCGCCAAAGGCTTCGGAGTGCGCGGCATTCCGGAATGTCGGAAGCGGCGAATAAGAACTTCTTTAAGCATGGCCGTATCATCAGGCGTTTTTTTAGTCATGATTTTAAATTTTCGATATTCTTTTTTGTCTGGCCGACCATTAGAGAAAACAACCATCGCTCCAACGGCATTTTTGCCCTGAATGTTTGAGATATCATAGCCCTCAATTCTTTTTGGTACCGCCGGTAGTTTAAAAATCTCGGATAGTTTTTTTAAAACAGATTTAGTATCGCGTATCATGTGTCTTGTATCTTGTATGATTTTTGCGTTTGCAAAAACCTTTTCTAGTTTCTCAACTTTGTTTCTTAATTCAATTGCTTTCTCGAATTCTTTACTTTCGGCCAGACGATTTAGTTCCTTTTTTAACTTTCTAACCAATGTATCTTTTTTACCGGATAGAATATTCTTTATAGCCGTGACATTTTTCTTATATAATTTTGCATTTTGATTTTTGATTTTTAAGTTCGGATTTTGTTGTTTCAAACAACAAAATCCGAGGCATTTTCCGATGTGATAATTAAGGCAGAAATTATGATGCGGCTGTTTGCAGGTGCAATAAGGGAAAATCTTTCTTAGCAAGCGCAAAGTAGATTTTAACGCGTTTCCGTCTGTAAATGGTCCGATAAACTCATTTTGTAAATTTTTGAATTTTGGCTTTTGAGTTTTCGCGGGCTGGTGAGTAATGAAAATTTTCGGAAAATTTTCATTACTAAAGCCCACGTAGAAGTACTGCTTGTCGTCGCGAAGCAGGATATTAAATTTCGGCTGTTTTTCTTTTATTAGTTTTGATTCAAGGATAAGGGCCTCGATCTCTGAACCGGTTATTTTGGTTTCTAATCTTTCAGCTTCATTCAGAAGATGTCCCCCAAAAGGCGAGTCAGTCTTTTTATTTAGATACTGTCTAAGCCGATTTTTCAGATTTCCAGCCTTGCCGATATATAAAATATTTTTCCAGCCTCCGGCTGGTCCGCCTTTGGCGGAAAATATGTAAATACCCGGCTTATCAGGCGCTTTTTTAATTTGATCGGTTATTTTTTCATTCATAACCTCGATATTATATAGTCAACTTTATAAAAACGAAAAGATCTGGCCGGGAGACCAGATCTTGAGAGGATTTTGAGGGGAGAGCCTAATTTAAGCTAGGCCGTAGTCTCTGAAATGCGAATTGTCGTGCCGGCGGCGCAAAGTGCGTGGCCCGACAATGCCATTGTCGTTCAGCGTTTTGAGCTGTTGGAGCCGGCCTTGAAGTTCTTCGAACCGGGCTGATAGGTATTTGTCTCCCGGCCTTTTTTTCAGGGCCTCTCTGATGTTCGCCGTCTTTTTTTCCAACTGCAGGATTTCTTTTGTTCTGGCGTCTTTGACTCTCTGCTTTTCTTCTTCTGAGATTTGAGCTTCAGCCATGGTCTCTCCTTCTCAAATTGAAGGTGCTGTCGAAACAAAGATTTATCATAGATTTGCCAAATAAGCGTGTCAATATCACAATGTTCATATCGATAAGAATCAATACTGTAAATACATATGAATAAAGGCATTTTGAAAACCATTGTTTATTATGATTGCTTGGATTATCCGTTGACGGGCGAAGAATTGAAAATTTTTGCGTTTAAGAATAGCCATGATTTGAAAGACAACGATTTAATCGAAATAGTAGAAGGTTTTCATTTCTTGAAAGGGAGGAGTGATTTAATAAGGATAAGGGAAAAAAGAAAAGAATTATCCAAAACGAAATGGGAAAAAACTCTTAAAGCAGTCAAATGGCTTGGGGTGATTCCTTATATCAAATTGATTTTCGCATCGGGCTCCCTGGCTTTGAGCAACACCGATAAAGAAAGCGACTTGGATGTTTTGATTGTGGCAAAGCACGGCCGGATTTGGCTGGCGAGATTTTTAGCCGCATTGTTACTTGGGTTATTAGGATTAAGGCGAAAAAGACACCAGCGAGTTGCGCCTGATAAAATCTGCTTCAATCATTTCATAACCGATAAATCTTTATATATTCCTCGAAAAAGCATTTACACGGCCCAGCTTTATGCGCGATTAGTTCCCATCTTGGTTAGCGATGAAAAGCTGATTAACGATTTTTGTGAGGCAAATTCGTGGATTAAAGAATATATTCCTAAATTCCAAATTCTCCCGATTCGCAGAGCGAATCGAGGATCCTCGATTCCGCAAAGCGGAATCGGGACAAATTCCAAATTCTTAAAATTTATAAAAAATATCAGCGAAAAAATTCTGGATACAAAATTAGGCGACTGGCTGGAAAGTGTTTTGCGAAAATATCAGCTCCGGCGGATAAATAGCTATCATTTAACCCATAAAGTGAGCGGGACGCTAAGCGTCCCAAATAGCCACGCTAAGCGTGGCGGCCGGGTTAAGGCTGATGATGAGAGTTTGGAGTTCCATCCTGATTCTCCGGAGCTGAAAATTCTTGAAAATTATAATAAAAAAATGATAGAATTAGGATTCGAGGACTTGACAGAAGAGACCTCTTTCGATAAATAGATTATTGTCCCGATTATGAAAATAAGACCCCTTAGAGACCACGTTTTGATTGAGCCTTTAAAGGAAGAGAAGAAGAAAGGCGGGATTATTTTGCCTGATACCGTTGAGAAAGATAGACCCGAGAAGGGCCGGGTTTTGGCGGTGGGGCCTGGGAAAACAGACCAAAATGGTAAAAGGATTGCGATGGAAGTTAAAAAGGGCGATATAGTTTTATTCACGAAATATGGTCCGAATGAGATTAAGGTTGAAGATAAAAAAAGCGGTAAAGAGGTTGAGTATTTAATTGCAAAGGAAGAAGATATATTGGCGGTAATAGAGTAATGTGGGCTTCCGCCTACGCTAAAGCTTCGGCGGATGCTCATTTTTACAGCTATTCGCTGCGCTCATAGGTAAAAATGGCAAAACAAATCCGTTACAAAGAAGAAGCCCGAGAAGCCCTCAAAAGAGGGGTTGATAAAATTGCGAATGCAGTCAAAGTTACTCTTGGGCCGAAAGGACGGAATGTAGTTTTAGACAAGGGCTTTGGCGCGCCGACCATTACCAAAGACGGGGTTACCGTAGCCAAAGAGATTGAACTCAAAGACAAATTTGAGAACATTGGGGCCGAATTGATTAAAGAAGTTGCTTCAAAGACCAATGATGTGGCCGGAGACGGGACAACTACCGCTACGGTTTTAGCCCAAGCAATCGTGGCTGAAGGTTTTTCCGCCGTTAATTCAGGCGCTAATCCTTTGGTTTTGAAAAAAGGAATGGATAAGGCTGTTGAGTGGGTGATTGATTATTTGAATAAAAAGAAAAAGACCGTTTCGAGCCACGAGAAAATTAAAGAAGTCGCTTCTATTGCCGCCAACGACCCGGAAATCGGGAAACTTATTGCCGATGTTTTTAAGGAGGTCGGAAAAGATGGGGTGGTGACCGTTGAGGAATCCCAGTCAGCCGAAATGTCAAAAGAGTTAGTTGAGGGTATGCAGTTTGATCGCGGTTATGTATCTCCATACATGATTACCAATCCGGAAAGAATGGAGGCGGTTTATGAAGACCCGTATATTTTAATAACTGACAAAAAGATTTCTTCGATTCAGGAAATTGTTCCTTTGCTTGAAAAAATTTCTCGTGGCGGGAAAAGAGATTTAGTTATTATTGCCGAAGAAATTGAGGGAGATGCTTTAGCCACTTTGGTGGTTAATAAGCTTCGTGGGACTTTTAACTCTTTAGCAATTAAGGCCCCCGGATTTGGCGACCGGAAAAAAGAAATGCTTGAAGATATTGCCATCGTCACCGGCGCCCAAGTTATTTCCGAAGAAAAGGGAATAAAAATGGAAAGTGTTGATGTTCCGATGCTTGGCCGAGCTCATAAAGTTATTACTGGCAAAGAAAACACGACTATTGTCGGAGGAAAAGGGAAAAAGCCGGATATTGATAAACGGGTAAGTCAGCTTAGATCTCAAATTGAAAAAGCGACTTCTGATTTTGATAAAGAAAAACTTCAGGAGCGGTTGGGTAAATTATCCGGCGGAGTAGCCGTAATCAGAGTCGGCGCCAATACCGAAACTGAACTCAAAGAGAAGAAATTCAGGATTGAAGATGCAGTCAATGCCACTCGGGCAGCCTTGGAAGCAGGAATAGTTGCCGGTGGAGGCGTGGCTCTTTTTGAGGCCTCAAAAGAATTAAATCACAAAGCTATGAAAGGAATGCCCGAAGTTGGGGATGAAGCCAAAGGAGTTTCTGTTATTAAGACAGTCTTGGAAAAACCGCTTCGGGCTATTGCCGAGAATGCTGGCAAAGATTCGAATGAAGTGGCCTCAAAGGTGTTTGGGATGGAGACTGGTTGGGGGTTCAACGCCTTGACCGGCGAATATGTAGATATGTTTAAAGAAGGAATTATCGATCCCCTCAAAGTTGTAAAAGCGACTTTAGTTAATGCCGCGTCCATTGCGTCTCTTATTCTCACGACCGAAGCGGTTATCGCTGAATTACCGTCCGAGAAAGAAGAGAAATCTCCGCGAATGCCGGAAGATTATTAAAAAAGCCTCTCGCCCCCACACTCATATATGAGTGTGGGGGCTCGGGTACAGCCATTTCGGAGAGCGCCGCCACGGGAACATCCAGCTCGCTCATTCTCGGCTGCTCCAGCGGCAGCCTCCGAGGGCGTCGGCCGTTTTGTCCCGCTTCGCGGGAACCAAGCCAAAACGGCCTCCGAATCCGCTCACTGGACATTCCCGTGGCGGCTTACCATTTCTTCTATTTCAGAAAATGGCTATACCCTGCGGGCTTTCTTTTATTTGTTTTTGACATCGGTTGGTTTTTAAACTATATTCCCGGCAGCAGCACCTTTCATTTTAGGAGGAAAGTACTATGAATCCAAACGGAATGGTTTTTGTGGCGTTGGATGGGATGGGGAAGAAAGCGGCTTGCGATTTGGTGGGAAAGTTCACAAGCCTATCAAATCCCTACGTTGGCGTTCTGGCTGGATTCAAGATTCATGATCTTTGGGATCAAGAAGGCCCGAAGGTTCTCAATGATCTTGAATGCGCCGGCACTGGAGCCGACCTTTGGGTGGATTTGAAGCTTCTTGATGTTCCCCAGACGGTTCAGCTCCGGGCTCGAGCGGTTCGATACGCCAATGCCCGTTTCCTCACCGTTCATGCTCTTGGTGGGATCGAGATGATGAAGCTGGCGGTTGAATCTGGCCCAAGGATCATCGCGATTACTATCCTTACTTCACTTAGCAAAGAAGAAGTGGGGGTGCGTTTCAGAAGGCCGGCGCACGAAGTTGTATCTGAGCTGGCCTGGGAAGCGAAACAAGCTGGCGTTTGGGGAGTGGTTTGTTCGGCCCACGAGGTCGGAGTTCTTGCGGGCAACTCTAATCTCAAGGGATTGAAATTCATTGTTCCGGGGATCAGGCTTGCTGGCAAGGATGCGATTGACCAGAATCAAAAACGGGTTAATACGCCGAGAGCGGCGTTTGAGTCTGGCGCCGATTATATCGTGGTCGGCAGCGAACTGACCAAAGTGGAAGACCCGATTGCGGTTCTCGGTAAAATCGTGGAGGGGATTTCTGAAGCAGTCGTCAACAAAGGAGTGAGCCGATGAATGAAACCGAATTGGAAGCCCTAAAGCTTTTCAATAGTTGCGGGGCGATCATCAAGGGTCATTTCGTCTATGCCAGCGGGCGGCACGGGACCATTTATGTCAATACAAAAACGCTTTTTTCCGATTCCAAGGCGATTTCAAAACTTTGCCGGCCAATCGCCGAGAGGTTCAAAAATAGCGCCGTAAATTCTGTTACCGGTCCGGCCAATAACGGGGTAGTGGTCGCTAGCTGGGTAGCAGAACATCTTTCAAATCTATGTTTAAGGAAAGTGACTTTCGTTCCAACCGTCAAGACGCTCGGCAATGATTTTTTGATCAGGCGAATTTTCCGCAATCAGATTTTCAACAAAAGAGTTTTGGTGGTGGAAGATGTGTTGACTACGGGCGGTTCGGCCCGAAAGGTGATAGACCTTGTTCTGGCGTTGGGCGGAAACGTGGTCGGGCTGGGCGTTTTTTACAACCGGGGCGGAGAGATTTCGAGGGACGGCGTAGATGTCCTGGATTTTTTCGCCTTGGTCAACGTTCCCCATCAGTCTTGGAGTGAAAGCGAATGCCCGCTTTGCAAAAACGGGATTCCGATCAATCCGGACTTTGGTCGGGGCAAGGAATTTCTGGCTCGGAAAAGGTCAACCCTGACTGTCTAAAAGCACATTCTGGTTTCTTTCTGAAAAGGAGCGTTTGCGGCAATAGCCAAAAGCGCTCTTTTTTGTTAAGATAAATTTAATGGGAATATTAACTGTCGTTTTAATCATCGTCGCAGTTTTAATTGTCTGGCTTATCGGGACTTTTAATGTTTTAGTGGTTCGCCGGAATAGAGTGAAAGAGTCGTGGTCAGATATTGAGGTTCAGCTAAAGCGGCGATACGATTTGATTCCGAATTTGGTTAATATTGTAAAAGGGTACGCGGCTCATGAGCGGGGAGTTTTTGAAGAAGTGACTCAAGCTCGTTCGATGGCTATTGGCGCGAAGACTCCGGAAGAACATAGTAAGGCTGAAAATATATTGACCGGCGCTTTAAAGCATTTATTTGCCGTGGCCGAAGCCTACCCGCAGCTCCGCGCCTCTGAAAATTTCCGTGAGCTTCAAATGGAACTTTCTGATACGGAAAATAAAATTCAGGCCGCCCGAAGATTTTATAATTCAACCGTTTTAGATCTCAATACTTCAATTGAGCAGTTCCCGACCAATCTCGTTGCCGGAATGTTCGGTTTCAAGAAAGGTGAGTTCTTTGACCTGGAAAACGAACTTGAACACCAAAGTGTTAAAGTTCAGTTCTAATTGTTCTAAATGTTCTATCGCTTTGCTTGTTCTAATTGTGAAATTGTGAAAGGATTTCAAAGAATTTCATGGAAAATAGGATAGAGTATGGATTTCAAAAACTTGAGGTATGGAAGCTTGCGAGAAAACTTGTTAGCGAAATTTATAGAATTACGAAATTATTTCCCAAAGAAGAACAATTTTCTTTATCTTCGCAATTAAGAAGAGCAGCAATATCCGTGCCATTAAACATAGCTGAAGGCAGTGCTCGCAGAACTAAAAAAGATTTTGCTTCATTTATTAGAATTGCTATGGGTTCTTTACTAGAGGTTTATACTTGTATAGAGATAGCAAACGATGAAAAATACATTAATATATCTGATTATAACAAAGTAAAGTCGCAGATTCAGGAAATTTACTTTAAGTTAGTTTCGTTGGATAAGTTTTTAACTGGTAAAAACAAGTAGAACAACTAGAACAAATTGAACAATTAGAACAATGAATATCTATACTCATAAATCTTCCAACATCCGGAAAACATGGCTCTTAATCAGCCTGTTTTTGGTTTTGATAATTTTTATCGGCTGGGCGGTAAGTTTAGTTTTTGAAAATCCGGTTATTCTTTATGTCGCCGTCTCCTTTGGTTTGATAATGAATATGCTTGCTTACTGGTTTTCGGATAAAATCGCTTTATCAATTGCCCGAGCCAAACCGGTTGAGCGCAGAGAACTGTCGGAACTTTATAACATCGTAGAAAACTTGAGCATTACCGCTGGCTTACCGATGCCTAAGGTCTATATCATATCGGAGCCGCAGATAAATGCTTTTGCCACGGGCCGGAACCCGAAGAATTCGGCCGTGGCTGTAACTGCGGGCGCTTTGCAAAAATTAAATCGCAATGAATTAGAAGGGGTTTTAGCTCATGAATTGAGCCATATTGGCAACCGTGATATCTTAGTTTCCACTATTGCTGTAGTTTTGTCCGGAGTGATAGCAATGATTGCCGACATATTTTTAAGAATGATGTTTTGGTCAAATAATGAAAGAAAAAGTGGGCCGATGGTTTTAATTATGGCAATTGCCGCGGTGATTCTTGCGCCTTTTGCAGCCATGCTTTTGCGAATGGCAGTTTCCAGAAAAAGAGAATTCTTGGCTGATGCTTCAGGTGCTTTACTTACCCGCTATCCTGATGGCCTGGCTTCGGCCCTTGAAAAAATTGGTCAAGACAGTAATCTAATGAGGTCAGCTTCTGATGCCACCGCTCATTTGTACATATCCAATCCGTTTAAAGGGAAGGAAAGAACAAGCTGGTTTGTCCGTTTATTCATGACGCATCCTCCTTTAGAAGAACGAATAAGAATACTAAGAGGAATGCGTGTATAACTTTTTACTTGCCCCGTAGTGGAGCCGAAGGCTTCTACTACTGGGGTGACTCATCCGTCATTGGAAGAGAGGATTAGGATACTGAGGGGGTTAAAGCAAAGTGATTTTTTGCTTTAACGGGCGATTTAGGTTAGCGTACCGGCTAACCGTAAAATCGCCCCGGGTTTCGCCAGAAAGCGAAACGAAAATTTAAGGAAGGGTGCGAGAGTGGTTTAATCGAACGGCTTGGAAAGCCGTGCCCGTTTTACGGGCTCGTGGGTTCAAATCCCACCCCTTCCG